>NZ_JBKJFM010000025.1:0-51382 GCF_046614825.1 Streptomyces nanhaiensis | reverse complement strand
CCGCCGCTCAGGCCCAGTTCATGGGCGCGGGCGAGGTCGGCGACCGGGGCGACGGCGACCACCGGGCACCGCGCCGGACCGCGGGAGGCCGCCCACAGTGCCAGGTGGCCGCCCGCCGAGTGCCCGGCCAGCACCCGTACCTCCCCCGCCGCGCGCAGGTGTTCCAGGGCGGCGCCGACGTCCTCGAAGGTGCCCGGCCAGCCGCCGCCCCCGCCGACGCGCCGGTACTCCACCAGCGCCACCCGCAGCCCGTACCCGCCGGCCAGCTCGGCGGCGAGCGGGGACAGGTGGACCCGGTCGTACGCCTCCCGCCAGAAGCCGCCGTGCAGGACGGCCACCAGGGCCCCGCCGGGCGGGCCGTACAGGTCGATCACCTGCGAGGGGTGGGGGCCGTAGCGCTCGGTGGCGGACGGCGCCACCGGGGCCAGGCCCAGCAGCGCCGCCTCCTCCGCCTCGCCCGCGGACGCCGCCTCAGGCATCACGCTCCGCCAGCACCTCTCCGAGGACACGGGCGGCCAGCTCGGCGTCGGCGAAGGACGTGTACAGCGGGGTGAAGCCGAAGCGCAGCACGTCCGGGCGGCGGAAGTCGCCCACCACGCCGCGCGCGACCAGCTCCGCCATCACCTCCCCGGCGTCCGCGCAGCGCAGCGCGATCTGGCTGCCGCGCCGGCCGTGCTCGGCCGGGGTCACGGACTCCACGCGCCCCGCGGGCACGTAACTCCCCACGCAGCGCAGGAAGAAGTCCGTCAGGGCCAGGCTCTTGGCGCGTACGGCCGCCATGTCCACCCCGTCCCAGACCTTCAGCGCCTCCTCCAGCGCCAGCATGGACAGGATGTCCGGCGTACCGACCCGGCCGCGCGCCGCACCGCCGGCGGGCTCGTACTCGTGGCTCATGCCGAACGGGTCGGCGTGCGAGTGCCAGCCGGGCAGCGGTGAGTCGAAGCGCGGCTGGAGGCCGCGGCGGACGTAGAGGTACGCCGGGGCGCCGGGGCCGCCGTTGAGGTACTTGTACGTGCAGCCGACGGCCAGGTCCACGCCGTGCTCGTCCAGCCCCACCGGGAGGGCGCCCGCGCTGTGGCACAGGTCCCACACCGTGTACGCGCCCGCGTCGTGGGCGGCGGCGGTGATGCCGGGCAGGTCGTGGAGCTCGCCGGTGCGGTAGTCGACGTGGTTGACCAGTACGGCGGCGGTGCGCGGGCCCACCGAGCCGGGGATGCCCCCGGCCGGGATCGCGCGGACGGCGGCGCCGGTCAGCCGGGCCGCGGAGGCGGCGATGTAGCCGTCGGTGGGGAAGGTGGTGGCGTCCACCAGCAGATCGGTACGGGCCGGGTTGTCCTCGCGGGCCATCCGGATCGCGGCGACCACCGCCTTGAGGACGTTGACGCTGGTGGAGTCGCCCGCCACGATCTGGCCGGGCGCGGCGCCGACGACCGGGGCGATCAGATCGCCGATCCGCTCGGGCGCGGTCCACCAGCCGGACTCGGTCCAGGAGCGGATCCGCAGCCGCCCCCACTCGCGCTCCACCACGTCCGCGACGCGGGCGGGCACCGAGCGGGGCAGCGCGCCCAGGGAGTTGCCGTCGAGGTAGACGACGCGCTCGCCCTTCTCGTCCTCCAGGACGAAGGCCTCGCGCCGGCCGGCCAGGCCGTCGGCGGCGTCGAGCTTCGCCGCCTCCTCGCGCAGGGCCGTGCTCGCGGAGGCGTCCGCGGGGGCGCTGGCGGAGTCGTTCCCTGAGGCGTCCCCGGGGGTGTTCTCGGTTGCGTCAGACATAACTGCGGGCCGTCCAGAGCTCGGGGAAGACGTTCTTGCGGGCGCGCTTCTCCAGCCAGGCCACGCCCGCGGAGCCGCCGGTGCCCTGCTTGGAGCCCATCGCGCGGCGGGTGGCCACCAGATGGTCGTTGCGCCAGCGCCAGACCTGCTCGGCCACCTCGGTCAGCGCCTCGCCCAGGCGCAGCAGCTCGCTGCCGGGATCGCCGGAGTAGATCCGCGCCCAGACCTGCTCGACCCGCGGGTGGGGCTCGTACCGCTGCGAGACGTCCCGGCCGGTGACCTCCTCGGGGATGTCCTCACCGCGGCGGGCGAGGTAGCGCAGCACCTCGTCGTACAGGCTCGGCTCGTGCAGCGCCTTCTCCAGCTCGTCGTGGACGCGCGGCGCGCCGCGGTGCGGGACGAGCATGGACGCGGACTTGTCCCCGAGCATGAACTCCATGCGCCGGTACATCGCGGACTGGAAGCCGGATCCCTCGCCGAGGGCCCCGCGGTAGGCGTTGAACTGCGCCGGGGTGAGGTGGGCCAGGGGCTCCCAGGAGGCGTTGAGCGAGAGCATCTCGTACACCGAGCGCTTGAGCGCCTCCAGCGCGGTGCGCGGGTCGTCCGCGCGCAGCGCCCGGGAGGCGACCGTCCACTCGTGGACGATGACGGTGAACCACAGCTCCATCACCTGTGTGGTCACCAGGAAGGACATCTCTCCGGGATCGTCGGAGAGGGGGTGCTGGAGGTGGGTGAGGACGTCCGCCTTGACGTAGTCCTCGTAGGGTGTGGTGCCCGCGAAGTCGAGGTTCGGGTTCTCCGAACCGCTGTCGGCTCCGGTACCGGCACCTGCACCGGGCTGCGCTCCGGTCGGCTGTGACGCCCCCGACGGCTGTGACGGCTCTGACGGCTGTGACGGCATGGCTGTTCTCTGTTCTCCTCGCGCGCTCGCCCGGGGTCGCCGGGCCTTCTCCGCAGATCATCGGTTCAGGGCCCGGCGACGGCAAGGGCCGATCGGGAGGGATCTCCCGCCGGAGGGCGCCGGGGGAGCCGCCGGCAGGGGCGTCAGGAGAGCGTGGCCGCCGCGGTGGGCGAGCTCTCCTTCAGGAAGGTGGTGCAGCGCTCGTACTCCTCCTGCTCGCCGATGGCCTGGGCGGCGCGGGCGAGGGCGTGCAGGGCGCGCAGGAAGCCCCGGTTCGGCTCGTGCTCGAACGGGATCGGGCCGTGCCCCTTCCAGCCGCTGCGGCGCAGGGCGTCCAGGCCGCGGTGGTAGCCGGTGCGGGCGTACGCGTACGACTCGACCGTGCGCCCGGCCGCGAAGGCGTCGTCCGCGAGCTGTGCCCAGGCCAGGGAGGAGGTCGGGTGCTTCGCGGCGACCTCGGCGGGCGAGGTGCCCGAGGCGAGCAGCTCACGCGGTTCGGGGTCGTCGGGAAGGTGGGTGGGGGGCGGTCCCCCGAGCAGGTTCTCGTGAATGGCCATGGCCCCAGTCTGCACGGTCGCCGCCGGTGCGCGGAGGGCGGTACGCGGCGAGCCCGGTATCCGGCGGCGGGTGCCGGGTACCGGGCTCGCGTCCGTCCGCGTCTCCCGCCCGGGCCGGGGCGGGGAGACGCGGACGGGACAGGCGGGTGCCGCCTACTTCATACGGGTGCCGGTGGAGCGCAGGTCGGCGCACGCCTTGGCGACGCGCTCGGCCATGCTCTTCTCGGCCAGCTTGCCCCAGCTGCGCGGGTCGTAGGTCTTCTTGTCGCCGACCTCGCCGTCCACCTTCAGCACACCGTCGTAGTTGCGGAACATGTGGTCCGCGATGGGGCGGGTGAACGCGTACTGGGTGTCGGTGTCGAGGTTCATCTTCACCACGCCGTTGTCCAGCGCGGTGGCGATCTCCTGCTCGGTGGAGCCGGAGCCGCCGTGGAAGACGAAGTCGAACGGGTTCTGCCTGCCGAACTTGGCGGCCACGCCCTCCTGGAGGTCCTTCAGCAGCTCGGGGCGGAGCACGACGTTGCCCGGCTTGTAGACGCCGTGGACGTTGCCGAAGGAGGCGGCCAGCAGGTAGCGGCCCTTCTCGCCCAGGCCCAGGGCCTCGGCGGTGCGGATGGCGTCGTCGACGGTGGTGTACAGCTCGTCGTTGATCTCGTGGCTGACGCCGTCCTCCTCGCCGCCGGTCGGGGTGATCTCGACCTCGAGGATGATCTTCGCGGCAGCGGCCGCGGCCAGCAGCTCCTGGGCGATCTCCAGGTTGTCGGCCAGGGTCTCGGCCGAGCCGTCCCACATGTGGGACTGGAACAGCGGGTTCATGCCCGCCTCGACGCGCTTGCGGGAGAGCTCCAGCAGCGGGCGTACGTAGCCGTCCAGCTTGTCCTTGGGGCAGTGGTCGGTGTGCAGCGCGACGTTGACCGGGTACTTCTCGGCGACGATGTGCGCGAACTCGGCCAGGGCGACCGCACCGGTCACCATGTCCTTGCTGTACTGGCCGCCCAGGAACTCGGCGCCGCCGGTGGAGATCTGGATGATGCCGTCGCTCTCCGCCTCGGCGAAACCGCGCAGCGCGGCGTGCAGCGTCTGCGTCGAGGTCACGTTGATGGCGGGGTAGGCGAACCTGCCTGCCTTCGCCCTGTCGAGCATCTCGTTGTAGACCTCGGGGGTTGCGATGGGCATCTGTCCGCTCCTTGATGGTGTGCGAAGCTCTACGGCTCTGGTGTGGGTCAACGGAACGACGTCATCGTCGTCCCCATCCTCCCAGACGTGTGTGATTGCTCCACCCCCGCGTCCGGGGACGGGGGCGGCGAGAGGGCGGCGGGAGAACCGCGAGGGTGCGGGGACCGGGCACGGGAGGGCGACCGGTCCGCGTACCGCGTCGCGGCGAGGCCGGACGAGGTCGCATCCGCACCGCCGGCCGGGCCACAGAGCGTCACCGTTTCACGTGAAACAGTGACTCTCACGGACCTCTCCGGTTGCCCCGCGAGGTTTGCGCGGGGCCGGAACCGGAGCCGGGCAGCGGGGTCAGGACAGGTCCAGGTCCTCCAGCCCGTACGCCTGGTAGTACGGCAGTCCCGCCTTCTCGATCGCCGGAGCCGCACCGCGCTCGACGATGACCGCCACACCCACGACCTCCGCGCCGGCCTCCCGCAGCGCCTCGACCGCCGTGAGGACCGAACCTCCCGTGGTGGAGGTGTCCTCGACAGCCAGCACCCGGCGGCCCGCCACGTCCGGTCCCTCGATCCGGCGCTGGAGGCCATGGGCCTTGCCCGCCTTGCGGACGACGAAGGCGTCCAGCTTCCGGCCGCGCGCGGCGGCGGCGTGCAGCATCGCGGCGGCCACCGGGTCGGCGCCGAGGGTCAGACCGCCCACCGCGTCGTACTCGATGCCGGCGGTCAGATCGAGCAGCACCTGCCCGACCAGCGGAGCCGCCTCGGCGTCCAGGGTGATCCGGCGGAGGTCGACGTAGTAGTCGGCCTCCTTGCCGGAGGAGAGGGTCACCCTGCCGTGGACCACGGCCTTGTCCTTGATCTGCTGCAGAAGCTTGTCGCGCGCGTCGCTCATGCCGATGAGCCTAAGCCAGCCCCGCGCCGCCTCCGCGCGGACCTACACCGGCCTGCGCCACGACCAGACCGTGGAGACCTCCAGCGGATCGATGGGCGTGACCAGGCGGGGGTGGGAGTTGAGCCCGTCGGGCGGGCCGGTCTGCGGCTCCACGCAGACGGCCTCGGACTGCTCGTCGTAGACCACCACCCACTCGGCGCGGCTGGCGACCTTCAGCTCCAGCTCGCCCGGCCAGGTCAGCGTCACGTCCACCCCGTCCGGCATGCCGAAGCAGTCGTCCCAGGGGCCCGGGCGCGGATCGACGCGGCGGCCGGTGGGGACGTGGTCCTCGCCGCGCTCCTCCTGCCAGGCGGGGTCGAAGTCCAGCACCACGTCCTGCCCGCCCTGTCCGAGGTTGCGCAGGAACCACGGATGCCAGCCGGCCTGCGCCGGGAAGGAGTCCCCGGCCGTCTCCACCCCCAGGGTGAGGGTGAGTCCGGCGCCGTCCTCGGCCAGTTCCACCACCTGGGTCACCCGGCCCGGCCAGGGCCAGGGGTCGGTGAGGTCGCGGTAGAAGGACGCGGTCCGCCCGTCGCTGCGGACGGTGTGCCAGGGAACGCCGCGCACGGTGCCGTGGATTGCGTGCTGCCCGGCGGTCACGGGAAGCTGGTACCGCTCGCCGCCGTTGAGGAACCGCCCCTGCCGGGTCCGCCCGCACCAGGGCACCATCACGAACGCGCCGTACCGCTCGCCCTGTCTGAGCACTTCCGTACCGTCGATGCGCAGGGAGGAGATCCGGCAGCCGTGTGCCGGATCGACGGTCACCTCGGTGCCGCCGGCTCGCAGACGGACTCCGCTGTCTGTGTCTTGGACGTCATGGGCAGTCACATCCATGACCTTAACCGCGGCGGCCGGCGGTAACCGTGGCCTTCGGCATCCGGCGTCCGGCACCCGGCGTTCAGCGCCTGCGCCGCAGCACGCGCCCCACCACGACCGCCGAGGCGACCGCCAGCGCCGCCGCGGGGGCGGCCCAGCGCAGCACCGCCGCGGCCGGGGAGACCTCCTCGGGCGGAGGGACAGGGGCGTAGCGACCGCGCGGCGGGGCGTGGTCCACCTCCTCGGCGCTGCGTCCGATCATCGTCCGGCGGGCGTGGGCCGCTTCGGCGGCGGACCGCGACTCCTCGTCCAGTTCGTCGACGAGGTCGTCGCCCAGGCCACCGTCGAGGCCGTCACCGGGGCCGTCACCGAGGCCGCCGGTGAGCCCTCTGCCGTCGAGTGCCTCCGCACCGGGCGCCTCGTCGGCGAAGCCGTCCTCACCCGACGGGTCGAGCGAGGACGGCGGTACCTCGACGTCGAAGACCCCCCGGGGCCGGGCCCCTTCGTCCGAGGCGCCCGAGGCGTCCGGGGCGCCCGGCTCCTCCGGCTCGCCCGGCTCACCCGGCTCCTCGGCACCCCCGGCGCTCTCGCTGTTCCTGGCGCTTCCGCTGTTCCGGGCGTCCGCGGCGCCGGGCGTGTCGGGTGCGGGGATGCCCGGGATCACGGGCTCGTTGTCGTCCGGTTCGCCGATCCCGCCGGGCGCGGCGACCGTACCGGCTGCGTCCACCGGTGAGACCGGGTCGGCCGCCATGCCGGCGGCCAGTTCACCGCCGAAGCGGTCCAGCAGCCGGCGGCCGGCCGCGGACCGCTGCTTCTCCTCGAACTCCGTGATCCGGCCCTCGCCGCGCAGCTCCCCCGTGCAGACGAGCACGGTGCCCTCGCCGTCATCCGCCGGGCGCGGAACGATCGTCAGGGCCAGTTCCACCGAGCCGTCGCCCCGGGCCTCGGCGCCCTCGCCGCGGACCGTGCAGACGCCGTACCCGCCCCCGGCGCCGCCCGGACCGCCGTCCCCGCCGTGCGTCATACGCAGGCTGCCGCGGTACGTGATGCTGGAGCCGCCGATCCGCACCCGCAGCCGCCCCCGGACGACCGCGCCGTCCCCGGCGCCGCCGGGGACCGCGTCCGAGGACTCGGGCTCCGAGACCTCGGGCTCCGAGGATTCGGGCTGGAGCCCCGGCACACAGCGCGCGACGCGCTCCGGCTCGGCGAGCGCAGCCCGTACGGCTCCGGCAGTGAACGGAACGTACACCTCATGCTCCATGGGGCGGAGCCTACCCACTGCCTCCCCCACCAGTGCCCGCTCCGTACGGACATCGGCACGTCGTACTCCCCGTACTCCCCGTACTCCGCGTACTCCCCGTACTCCGCGCCTCAGTCCCGGTAGCGGGGGCGCACCAGGGTGGAGGGCGGCAGCCCGGCGACACGGCCCCGCTCCGCGCGGACCGAGGCGCGGCGCAGATCGACGGGGCGGAAGGCGCGCGGAACCGCACCGGCCGGTGCGAGGGCGAGCGGCGGCGGGGTGCCGTGGGCGGCCAGTACGAAGCCCCAGTCGCCGGGCCGGTCCCCGGCCGCGCCCTCGCGCCGCTGCGAGCGGTCGGGGCCGGCGGTGAAGCCGGACAGCCGCCCGTCCACCACGTAGGGCGCGGTGCGCAGTCCCACGGTCCGCAGCGTGGTCTCCACCGTCCAGTACGCGCGGGGGCGCTCTCCGGCCGGTCCCGCGTGCACCGCGAGCCGCCCCCGCTCGGACAGCGCACGCGCGGCCAGCCCGTAGAACTCCTGCGAGTACAGCCGGGAGCTGTCCGAGATGCCGGGGTCGGGCAGGTCGGAGACGATCACGTCGTACGGCGGCCGGCCGGAGTCCGGCCAGGAGCGCAGCCAGTCGAAGGCGTCCCCCGTCTCCACCCGCACCCGCGGATCGTCCAGCGAACGGTGGTTGAGGCGACCGAGCTCCGGATCGGTGCGGGCCAGTTCCACGACGCCGGGATCGAGCTCCACCACCGTCGCCGACTCCACCCCCGGATGGCGCAGCACCTCGCGCAGGGCCAGTCCGTCGCCGCCGCCCAGGACGAGCACCCTGCCGTGCGGGCCCGCCGCCATCGCGGGGCGGACCAGCGCCTCGTGGTAGCGCCGTTCGTCCCCGCCGCACACCCGCAGCCGGCCGTCGAGGAACATCGCGAAACCTGTCGGCTCGCTCACGCCGGGGTGCCGGACGCCCTCGGTGAGCACGATCTCCTGGACGGCGGTGTTCCGCACCGTCCGCACCTCGCCGCCGTACACCGCCCGGCGTGCGGCCTTCTCGAAGGAGTCGACGACGGCGACACCGGTGATCAGCAGTGCCACCACCAGCCCGTTGACGAGGAGGAGGGTGCGGCGCGAGCGGGGTGACAGGTCGCCGCGGAACAGCCACAGCACCAGCGCGCCGCCCGCGACGGCGTTCACCGTTCCGACCGCCAGGGCCCCCGGGAGCTGGCCCATCAGCGGGAGGAGCAGGAAGGGGAAGGCGAGCCCGCCGACGAGGGCGCCCACGTAGTCCGCGGCGAACAGGTCGGCGACCGCGCCACCGGCGTCCTGTTCCCGGATCCGCTGGATGAGGGTCATCAGCAGCGGCATCTCGGCGCCGATGAGCACCCCGAGGACCAGCGAGAAGCCGATCAGCACCGCCATCGAGCCGCCGACCCAGGCGAAGTAGGCGTACAGCGCCATCGCCGAGCCTCCGCCGACCAGTGCCAGCAGTGCCTCGACGACACCGAACCCGGCCGCCGCACGGGTGCGCAGCCGCTTGGCGAGCAGCGATCCCAGCCCCATGGCGAAGACCATGACCGACAGGACGACGGAGGTGTGGGTGACGGAGTCGCCGGCCAGATAGGAGCCGAGGGCGACGAGTTCGAGTTCGTAGACGAGACCGCAGGCGGCGCAGACGAAGACAGCGGCGAGGACGAGGAACCGTCCGACACCGGCCGGCACGGGCAGCCGCGCCGGCGCCTGCGAAGGCTCCTCCGACGGGGCCGGTGGCGGCTCCTCCCGCGGCGGCGCGGGCCCCGACGCCCCCGCCGGTGCGGAAGCGGGCGTTTCGATCATGCCGGGAACGCTACGGGACGCCTACCGCGAGTCCTGTCACCCACACAGGTGCAATGGACCGCACAGACGCGCGAACCGGCACCCTCCGGCCCGGCGGGCGGCGCGTACGTCCCGGCGGGAGCGCGCGGCAGGGCGGAGGCGCGCGGCAGGGGCGCGCGGCGGAGCGGAGGCACGCGGCGGAGGAGGGGCGCGCGGCACACACCCGCGTACGTCCCGTACGGGCGCGCCGGGGTCACACGCCCACCCGCTCCGGTTCCCTCACGCGCACCCCCACTCTGGTGTGGGTCACCACGAGCCGCCGCTCCTGCGGGTAGGCGTGCCAGGTCCGCCAGTGCACCTGGTCGCCGCGCCGCTGGACCAGCAGGGCGGTGAAGGCGTTCGGGCTGCCGGGGAAGGTGCCGGCCAGCCCGTGCGGGTGGTCCGCGACGAGCGCGAGCAACTCCTGCGCGCGGCCCGCGAAGGAGCCGCCGGAGAGCGTCTCGACACGCGCCGCGAACGCGTACTCCCAGTCGTCCATCCGTTTCGACACCCCCAGCGGCAGCGGTGTCCTGCTGCCGGGGATGCACGCCACGGTCTCCGAGCAGAAGATGCCGCCCTCGTCCGCGAGCAGCACCTGGTGTGAAGCGCCGAGCAATCTCAACTGGGCTGCTGTTCCCTGGAGTTCGAGATCCAGCTTCGCCAGTGCGGGCATGGGGTCGCACCCGAGTGCCCAGGCGAGGTCACCGGCGCGGGTGTCGGTGTACGGGGTCTTGAGATCGGTGAGCATGGGTCGGCTCCGCAACGCAGTGAGGGCGGGCCGACTCAGCCCCCTGGAACAGGGCCCCGAAGGGGGCAGGGATGCTGCCTGCCGCCGGCTCGCGCCCACGTGAAGTCCGGGTACATCAGTCACCGAATCACGGAATGTGCGGCTCCTACAGGCTTTTTACTCACCTTCGTCTGTTTTCCATACCAGGGGGGGCCTAGCAGGTCAGATGTTCTCACCGCTGAACTGCAACCGCCGTACGGGTGAATAGCGTCAGGCGCCTCCGCATCCTCCGCCGCCTCCGCCGCACCCACCGCCACCGCCACCGCCACCGCCTCCGCCGCACGACGAACCGCCGTCGTGCGAACCGCCGTGCGAACCGCCGTGCGAACCGCCGTGCGAACCGCCGTCGTGGAAGCCGCCGTCGTGGAAGCCGCCGCCGGCCCCGATCCACACCCCCGACGCTCCCCCGCCGGTGCTCCGCCGCGTACGGCGGCGCCCTCCCGTGACCGCGCCGACCGCCACCACGGCCAGCACCAGGACCAGAACCATGCAGATGATGACAACCGCCGTCATGGCGTCCCCCTCGTGTCCCCTGGTTTCCCCTCGCGCCCGCACATCCCCCGTGCGGGCCTGATGTCACGATCCCCTCCCGCAGCCCGCGCCAAAGCCGAGTTGAGGAAGTCCAGAGCTTCGGGCGGCGCCGCTCAGTCCCCTCCGCCGCCTCCGCCGCACCCGCCGCCCGAGCCGCCGTCGGAACCACCGTCGGAGGCGCCGTCCCCCCACCAGCCGGTGTCACCCCCGCCGGACGAACCGCCCCGGCGGCCGCCGGCCGCACGGCGCCCGGCCCGCCGGGCCGGAACGACCACCGCCACGACCAGCAGCACCACGAACACGGCGAGACCGCCGACCAACCACCCCACCACGACACTCCTCTCCCGCACCCCGACCGGGGCCGCCGCCAGGACATCCGCAGGAAAGCACGGACGGAAGGAGTTGAGGAAGCCGGGTGCCGGGCGGAGGATGGCCGCCATGACCTCCACCGGACGACCGCTGCTCAACCGCCGCCTGGCCGGGTTCGGCACGACGGTCTTCGCCGAGATGTCGGCGCTGGCCGTCAGGACCGGATCGATCAACCTGGGCCAGGGCTTCCCCGACACCGACGGCCCCGAACAGGTCCGGGAGGCGGCCGTGCGCGCACTGCGCGAGGGCCGCGGCAACCAGTACCCGCCCGGCCCCGGCGTCCCCGAACTGCGCACCGCGATCGCCGGCCACCAGCGGCGCTTCCGCGGCCTGGAGTACGACCCCGACACCGAGGTCCTGGTCACCGCCGGGGCCACCGAGGCGATCGCCGCCGCCCTGCTGGCCCTGGTGGAACCGGGCGACGAGGTGATCGCGCTGGAGCCGTACTACGACTCGTACGCGGCCTGCGTCGCCATGGCCGGCGGCACCCGCGTCCCCGTCACCCTGCGGCCCTCCCCCGGGCCCGGGCCGGCGTACCGCCTGGACCTGGACGAGCTGCGCGACGCAGTCACCGGCCGCACCCGGCTCATCCTGCTGAACACCCCGCACAACCCCACCGGCACCGTCCTCACCCGCGAGGAGCTGACGGCGATCGCCGAGCTGGCGGTGGAGCGGGACCTGCTGGTGGTCACCGACGAGGTCTACGAGCACCTGGTCTTCGACGGCGAGCACATCCCCGTCGCCTCCCTGCCGGGGATGCGCGAGCGCACCGTCTCCATCTCCTCCGCCGGCAAGACCTTCTCCTTCACCGGCTGGAAGGTCGGCTGGGTGACGGGCACCCCGGAGCTGGTGTCGGCGGTGCGCTCGGCCAAGCAGTACCTCACCTACGTCTCGGCCGGTCCCTTCCAGTACGCGGTCGCCGAGGCGCTCGCCCTGCCCGACTCGTACTACACGGCGCTGCGCGAGGACCTGCGCGCCAAGCGGGATCTGCTCGCGGACGGCCTGGCCCGGGCGGGCTTCGAGGTCTTCCGCCCCGCCGGCACGTACTTCGTCACCACCGACATCCGCCCCCTGGGCGAGAGCGACGGTGTGGCCTTCTGCCGCGCCCTGCCCGAACGCTGCGGCGTCGTCGCCGTGCCCAACGCGGTCTTCTACGACCACGCGGCGGAGGGCGCGCACTTCGTCCGCTTCGCGTTCTGCAAGCGCGAGGAGGTGCTGCGGGAGGCGGTGGAGCGTCTGGGAACGCTGGGCGCGGCCCAGGACCGCGCCCGGACCGCCTCCTGACGGCCTCCCGGCGGCGCGGCCGCCACCCCGGGGCCGCGAAGCGTCGGGCCCGACGCGCGGCGGCCCCGGGCGCGGACGCGAAGCGTTCCGTGCACCGGGGCCGCGCGGGGCCTCGTGTGGGGGGCGGAGAGGTCAGCCCTCGCCCTCACCGTCGGACTCCTCGACGTCCTTGGCCAGACCGAGCTGCTCCACGAGCCAGCGGTCGAACTCGACCGAGGCGCGGATCCAGCTCACCGTGCTGGAGACGAAGTGCTCCAGCGAGACGCCGACGCCGACCAGCATCTGGGCCTCGCCGATCAGGCGGACCGTGCCGTCGTCGTGCGTGTGGCTGTAGACCTTCGGCCACAGGGTGCGGCGGTTCCAGTCGTCGACCAGCTCCAGCAGGCGGGTCTTGTCCTCGATGGAGTGGGGACGGTCGTAGAACGTCCGGACGGAGAAGACCTGCTGCTCCTTCTCGCCGCGGAACATGAAGTAGGTGCGGAACTCCTCCCACGGCGCCGCGAGGTCACCCTCGTCGTCGACGACGTACTTCAGCTCCATCTGGTCGAGGAGCTGCTTGACCAGGTCCTGGTCCGGGATGACGGGCCCGGCAGGCCCCGTCGGCTGCTGTTCGGGCTGCTGGCCCCCGAAGTTCGGGATCGAGGACGGGTCGATAGTCACCGTGGTTTTCCCTTCATACGATTCCTGCCATCCTCCCCCACCCCGGCCCCGTCCTGGCAAGCCCGGGCTTCCCCGCTCGTCCGTCGGGCTGACGCGTCCGCCCGGCGGGCGGACGCCGGGTCGCTTCGCGGCCCCCGGAACGGCCCCGGAACAGCCCCGGCGGGCCCCGCGGCGCGGGGCCCGCCGTACGGCCGCCGCCGCGCGGTCACCGCACCGGGGTGACGACCAGACCCTCCTCCTCCAGGCCGACGTCCACCCGGACGGTGTCGCCGTCGCGGACCTCGCCCGCCAGGATCGCGCGGGCCAGCCGGTCGCCGATGGCCGTCTGGACCAGGCGGCGCAGCGGCCGGGCGCCGTAGGCCGGGTCGTTGCCCTCGACCGCCAGCCAGTCCAGCGCGGCGTCGGAGACGTCGAGGGTGAGGCGGCGGTCGGACAGTCGCCGGGAGAGGGCACCGATCTGGAGCCGGGCGATGCTGCGCAGCTCCTCGCCGCTGAGCGCGGAGAAGATCACCAGGTCGTCCAGCCGGTTGAGGAACTCCGGGCGGAAGGCGGAGCGGACGCTCGCCATGACCTTCTCCCGCTTCTCCTCCTCCTTGGCCAGCGGGTCCATCAGGAACTGGCTGCCGAGGTTGGAGGTGAGGACGAGGATGGTGTTGCGGAAGTCCACCGTCCGGCCCTGCCCGTCGGTCAGCCGCCCGTCGTCGAGCACCTGGAGCAGGATGTCGAAGACCTCGTGGTGGGCCTTCTCCACCTCGTCCAGCAGCACCACGCTGTACGGACGCCGCCGCACGGCCTCGGTGAGCTGGCCGCCCTCCTCGTAGCCGACGTAGCCGGGGGGCGCGCCGACCAGCCGGGCGACCGAGTGCTTCTCGCCGTACTCGCTCATGTCGATGCGGACCATGGCCCGCTCGTCGTCGAAGAGGAAGTCGGCGAGCGCCTTGGCCAGCTCGGTCTTGCCGACGCCGGTGGGGCCGAGGAACATGAACGAGCCCGTGGGCCGGTCGGGGTCGGCGACCCCGGCGCGGGAGCGGCGCACGGCGTCGGAGACGGCGCGTACGGCCTCGCTCTGGCCGATCAGCCGCCGGCCCAGCTCCTCCTCCATGCGCAGCAGCTTCTGCGTCTCGCCCTCCAGCAGCCGCCCGGCGGGGATACCGGTCCAGGAGGCGACGACGTCGGCGATGTCGTCCGAGCCGACCTCCTCCTTGACCATGGTGTCCTTGCTCGTCTCCTGCTCCTGCTCGGCGGCCGAGGCCTCCTCCAGCTCGCGCTCCAGGGTGGGGATCTCGCCGTACAGCAGCTTGGAGGCGGTCTCGAAGTCGCCGTCGCGCTGGGCGCGCTCGGCCTGGCCGCGCACCTCGTCGAGCCTCTCCTTCAGCTCGCCGACGCGGTTGAGGCCCTGCTTCTCCTTCTCCCAGCGGGCGGTCAGCCCCCGCAGCTCCTCCTCGCGGTCGGCCAGCTCGCGCCGCAGCCGCTCCAGCCGCTCCCGGGAGCTCTCGTCGCTCTCGCCCGCCAGCGCCAGCTCCTCCATCTTCAGCCGGTCCACCGCGCGCTGGAGCTCGTCGATCTCCACGGGCGAGGAGTCGATCTCCATGCGCAGCCGGGAGGCGGCCTCGTCGACCAGGTCGATGGCCTTGTCCGGCAGGAAGCGGGAGGTGATGTAGCGGTCGGACAGGGCGGCGGCGGCCACCAGCGCGCCGTCGGCGATCTGCACCTTGTGGTGCGCCTCGTAGCGGCCCTTGAGGCCGCGCAGGATCGCGATGGTGTCCTCGACGGTGGGCTCGGCGACCAGCACCTGCTGGAAGCGGCGCTCCAGGGCCGGATCCTTCTCGATCCGCTCGCGGTACTCGTCCAGCGTGGTGGCGCCGACCATGCGCAGCTCGCCGCGGGCCAGCATGGGCTTGAGCATGTTGCCCGCGTCCATCGCCGAGTCGCCGCCGGCGCCCGCGCCGACGACGGTGTGCAGCTCGTCGATGAAGGTGACGATCCGCCCGTCGCTGGACTTGATCTCCGCCAGGACGGCCTTGAGCCGCTCCTCGAACTCGCCGCGGTACTTCGCCCCGGCCACCATCGCGCCCAGGTCGAGGGCGACCAGGCGCTTGTTCTTCAGCGACTCGGGGACGTCGCCCTTGACGATCCGCTGTGCCAGGCCCTCCACGACCGCCGTCTTGCCGACGCCGGGCTCGCCGATGAGCACCGGGTTGTTCTTGGTGCGCCGCGAGAGCACCTGCACCACGCGGCGGATCTCCTGGTCGCGGCCGATGACCGGGTCGAGCCGGCCCTCGCGCGCCGCGGCGGTCAGGTCGGTGCCGAACTTCTCCAGCGCCTTGTAGGTGCCCTCGGGGTCGGCGGTGGTGACGCGCTGGCCGCCGCGCGCGGTCTCGAAGGCGGTGAGCAGCTTCTCGGCGGTGGCGCCCTGCTCGGTGAGCAGCCCGCCGGTCCGGCCTCCCCTGGCCGCCAGGCCGATGAGCAGGTGCTCGGTGGAGATGTAGGCGTCGCCCAGCTCCTTGGCGCGGCGGGAGGCGTCGGCGAGGACGGCCATCAGGTCGCGGTCGGGCTGCGGCTTGGCGACGGTGGAGCCCTGCACGCTGGGCAGCGAGCCCAGCAGCCGCTCGGCCGCCGAGCGCAGGGCGGCCTGGTCGGCGTCGACCGCCGCGAGCAGGTCCTGGATGTTCTCGTTGTCCTGGCCCTCCAGCAGGGCCAGGAGCAGATGTGCCGGGGTGATGTCGGGGTGGCCCCCGGTGAGGGCGCGGTTGTTGGCCGCGCTGATCGCGTCCCGGCTCCTGTTGGTCAGCTCGGCGTCCACGGGTGCGTACTCCTCCTCCTGTCGCCAACTCTGCACACATCAGCATGCAGTAAGTTGAGTCTATTCCACTCAACGCGCGAACGGGAGCGCCGCCGGGATAGTTTCCGGAGCATGGCCAGCGAATCCCGGCGGGACCCCCGGCATCCGGACGACGCGTACCTCGCCTTCTGGCGGGAGCGGCACCTGTGCACCCTGACCACGCTCCGCCCCGACGGCACCCCCCACGTGGTGCCAGTCGGGGTCACCTACGACCCCGGGGCCGGCCTGGCACGGGTCATCACCCGCCGTACCAGCGCCAAGGTCGCCAACGTCCTGGCCGCCGCGGACCGGCCCGGCGGCGCCCGGGCCGCCGTCTGCCAGGTGGACCGGGGGCGCTGGGCGACCCTGGAGGGGGTCGCGTCGGTGCGCACCGACGCCGAGGCGATCGCGGACGCGGTCGCCCGCTACGCCGAGCGCTACGGGCGCACCCCCGCGCCCAACCCGGAGCGGGTGCTGATCGAGATCGCCCTGGACCGGGCGATGGGCACCGTCCCCTCCCCTGAGCGCCCCTGACCCCTGACCCCTGGGCCCGCACCCGCACCCGCACCCGCACCCGGGTACGCGTACGGCGCGACGCCGCCCCGCCCGGTCGCACATCGGGCGGGACGGCGTCGGCTCGTGGGGCGGCCGGTCCGGCGGATCCGGCGCGCGCGGTGCGGCTCGGTGCGGCTCGGTGCGGCTCGGCTCAGCCGCGGGGACGGCCGCCCGCCGCCTGGAGCAGCCGGCGCGCCTCGGCCGGGAAGGGGCGGCCCAGCACCCGGCCCTGGTCGTCGCCGACCGACATCACGGCCACCACCGTGCCGGACTGGCTCGCGGCGTCGTAGTCCCGCAGCCACGGCCCGCCGCTGGAGCCCTGGGTCAGGTCGCAGGACTCCAGCAGCAGCCCGCCCACGTTCGGCTGCTGGGTGTCCCGCTCGGTCAGCAGGGCGGGCGTGCCCGCGCAGTGGGCGAGCGTCTCGCCGTCGTACGGCTTCGTGGCCGGGTAGCCCAGGGCCACGGTCCGCTCGGCCGGATCGACGGGTTCGAAGTCCAGGCGGTTGGCGCCGACCGTCTCCTGGAGCGTCCGCCCGCCCTTCTTCTCCACCTTCAGGAAGGCGTAGTCGTACGGCAGGACCTGCGGCAGCCTCCCCCGCTTCCAGGCGGACTCCAGGTGCACCGACTTCACCCGCCAGCCGACCCGGGCGGCGTTCGCGGTGCCGTGGCGGTCGTAGGCGGGGACGAACCAGGCCTGCTTCCAGCGGGGCTCGCCGGGGTTGTGGACGCAGTGCGCGGCGGTGACGACGACGCTTCCGTTGGGGGCGTCCACGACGGCGCCGGAGCAGGCGAGCAGCTGCCCGTCCGGATAGGTACCGATGAGCTTCCCGACGGTCCGCACGGTACCGCCGGGCCAGGGCGCCCGGGGGGCGCCGGCCCCGTCGGCCGTCGTGCGAACGGCCGCGGCGCCGGACACCGGATCGACCGCGGGGACGCCCAGGGGAGCGGCCCCCAGCAGCGCGGCGGAGGTCGCGACGGTGACGAATGCGGCTATGACGGCACGTATCCTGTCCATGCCCTCACGCTGCGCCCCTCCCACGTGCGCATGCCATCCGCACACCGCCGACCGGGTGGGGCGGTGCCTCCGTTCGGGCGGACCCGGACGGACGCATGTGTACGCCGTACGGCCCCACGCCGGGGACGTACGGGACGCGAGCCCGAGCCGGGACCCGGGCCCTGCCGGAGCCGGGCTCCACCGGAGCCGGACCGGAGCCGGACCGGAACGGCAGCGGCCCGGCCGGGAAGGCCGGGCCGGAGCGGACCGTGGAAGCGGCAGGGGGCCGCGCCCCGGGTCGTGCCGGGTGCGGGTCAGTCGGCGGAGCGCTGAGGCCGCCAGACCACCAGCGCGCTGGACTGCTGCACGTCCTGGTAGGGCACCAGGTCGCGGCGGTAGGAGGCGTGCACCTGCGCCTCGCGCTGGCGCATGGCCAGCGCCGCGCCCTCCACCGCCTGCTGGAGTTCGGCCACCTTGGCCTGGAGGGCGGCGACCTGGTTCTCCAGTTCGATGATGCGCTTGATGCCCGCGAGGTTGATGCCCTCGTCCTGCGACAGCCGCTGCACCTGGCGCAGGAGCTGGATGTCCCGCGCCGAGTAGCGGCGGCCCCGCCCGGCCGTACGGTCGGGGGAGACGAGACCGAGCCGGTCGTACTGCCGCAGCGTCTGCGGGTGGAGCCCGGAGAGCTGGGCCGCGACGGAGATGACGTAGACCGGTGACTCGTCCGTCAGTTCGTACGGGTTGCCGCGCCCCCGTCCCTGGCTCTGTCGTCCGCGGCCGTAGCCGTCCATATCGGTCAGTCTCCCTTCGCGGCCTTGAACAGCGCCGCCCGCGGATCCTCGCCCGCGGTCGCGTCACGGTAGGACTCCAGCAGGTCCCTCGCCTTGTCGCTCAGTTCCCTCGGGACCGTCACCTCCATGGTGACCAGCAGATCGCCCCTGGTGCCATCCTTGCGCACCGCCCCTTTCCCCCGGGCGCGCATCGTCCGGCCGCTCGGGGTGCCGGCCGGCAGCCTCAGGGTGACCGGCGGGCCGCCCAGGGTGGGCACCTTGATCTCGCCGCCGAGCGCCGCCTCCGTGAAGGTGACGGGCACGGTGACGGTCAGGTTGTCGCCCTTGCGGCCGAACACCGGGTGCGGCTCGACGTGCACCACGACGTACAGGTCTCCGTTCGGGCCGCCGCGCTCGCCCGGTGCGCCCTTGCCGCGCAGCCGGATGCGCTGACCGTCCGAGACGCCGGCGGGGATGCGGACCTGCATGGTGCGCGAGCTGGTGGCCCGGCCGCTGCCCTTGCAGACCTCGCACGGGTCCTGGGCGATCAGCCCCCGGCCCCGGCAGTCCACGCACGGGTCGGTGAGCGAGAATCCGCCCCCGCCGCCCCGGCTGACCTGGCCGGTGCCGACGCAGGTCGGGCAGACCCTGGGTGTGCCGTTCCTGTCGCCGGTGCCCGCGCAGGCCTTGCACGCCGCCGAGCTGGACATCCGCAGCGGGACCGTGGCCCCGTCCACCGCCTCGGTGAAGCTGAGCGTCACCTCGGACTCGACGTCCTGGCCGCGGCGCGGCTGGGTGCGCGTGCCCGCTCCGCCGCCCCGGCCGAACAGCCCGCCGAAGACGTCCCCGAGGCCGCCGCCGAAGCCGCCCGCCCCGGGGCTGCCGCCCTGGGCGCCTCCGAAGATGTCGCCCAGGTCGAAGTTGAAGCCGCCGGGGCCGCCCGCCCCCGGGCCGGTGCGGAAACCACCGGCGCCGAAGAGCGCGCGGGCCTCGTCGTACTCCTTGCGGCGCTTGGGATCGCCCAGGACGTCATGGGCCTCGGAGACCTCCTTGAAGCGCTCCTCGGCCCGGGCGTCGCCCTTGTTGGCGTCCGGGTGGAACTCGCGGGCGAGCTTCCGGTACGCCTTCTTGATCTCCGCCTCGGTGGCGTCCTTGGGGACGCCGAGGACCTTGTAGTAGTCCTTCTCCACGAAGTCCTTGGTGCTCATCCCCGGCGTCCCTCCTTCCGGTCTTCCTCCGCGTCAGCCCTGCTCGGGGCCACCGCTCTCCTCATCGGCTGCCGTCTCCGCCTGCTGGTCCTCGCCCTTGGCGGGCTGCGCGCCCGGCTGGGGCTCGGCGACACCGACCCGCGCGGGGCGGATCGTGCGCTCGCCGATGCGATACCCGGGCTGCAGGATCTGCACGCACGTCGTCTCGGTGACGTCGGGCGAGTACGAGTGCATCAGCGCCTCGTGCACCGTCGGGTCGAAGGCCTCGCCCTCCTTGCCGAACTGCTGCAGACCCATCTTCGCCACGACCGTCTCCAGCGACTCGGCCACCGACTTGAAGCCGCCGAGCAGCTCGCCGTGGTCCCGGGCGCGGCCGATGTCGTCGAGCACCGGCAGCAGCTCGGTGAGCACGTTGGCGATCGCGATCTCCTTGACCGCCACCCGGTCCCGCTCGACCCGGCGGCGGTAGTTGGAGAACTCCGCCTGGAGCCGCTGCAGGTCCTGGGTGCGCTCGTTCAGCGCGGTACGGGTCTGGTCGAGCTGGGCGGTCAGCGCCGCCACCCGCTCGGCGTCCCCGGACGCCCCGGACGTCCCGGGGGCCGCCTCCGGGCCCGCCTCCTCGGCGGGTCCGGAGGCCTGCGCCGCGTCACCGGGCTGCTCGCCCGGCTCGACCGGCTCGGCGGGGACGTCGGGCTCCTGCTCGAAACCCGGGGTCTCCTCCGTCACGCTGCATCACCCTTGGGCTTGTCGTCGTCGACGATCTCGGCGTCCACCACGTCGTCGTCCGCGCCGCCGGCCTTGGCACCGGCTCCGGCTCCGGCGCCGCCCGCGGCCTGCTGTCCCTGGGCGTCGGCGTACAGGGCCTGGCCCAGCTTCTGGCTGGTGGCCGCGACCTTCTCGGAGGCCTCGCGGATGGCCGCGGTGTCCTCGCCCTTGAGCTTCTCCTTCAGCTCCGCCACCGACGCCTCGACCTCGGACCTGACGTCCCCGGGCACCTTGTCCTCGTTGTCCTTGAGGAACTTCTCGGTGGTGTACACCAGCTGCTCGGCCTGGTTGCGGGTCTCGGCCGCCTCCCGGCGCCGGTGGTCCTCCTCCGCGTACTGCTCGGCCTCCCGCATCATCCGCTCGATGTCGTCCTTGGGCAGCGCCGAACCGCCGGTGACGGTCATCCGCTGCTCCTTGCCCGTGCCCAGGTCCTTGGCGGACACGTGCATGATGCCGTTGGCGTCGATGTCGAAGGTGACCTCGATCTGCGGCACCCCGCGCGGCGCCGGCGGCAGCCCGGTCAGCTCGAACATGCCCAGCTTCTTGTTGTACGCCGCGATCTCCCGCTCGCCCTGGTACACCTGGATCTGCACGCTGGGCTGGTTGTCCTCGGCGGTGGTGAAGATCTCCGAGCGCTTGGTCGGGATCGTGGTGTTGCGCTCGATCAGCTTGGTCATGATGCCGCCCTTGGTCTCGATCCCCAGGGACAGCGGGGTGACGTCCAGCAGCAGGACGTCCTTGACCTCGCCCTTGAGCACACCGGCCTGCAGCGAGGCGCCGATGGCCACCACCTCGTCCGGGTTGACGCCCTTGTTCGCCTCCTTGCCGCCGGTCAGCTCCTTGACGAGCTCGGCGACGGCCGGCATGCGGGTCGAGCCGCCGACGAGGACGACGTGGTCGATCTCGGAGAGCTGGATGCCCGCGTCCTTGATCACGTTGTGGAACGGGATCTTGCAGCGCTCCAGCAGGTCGGCGGTGAGCTGCTGGAACTGGGCCCGGGTGAGCTTCTCGTCCAGGTGCAGCGGGCCCTCGGCCGACGCGGTGATGTAGGGCAGGTTGATGGTGGTCTCGGTCGAGCTGGAGAGCTCGATCTTGGCCTTCTCCGCCGCCTCGCGCAGCCGCTGGAGCGCCATCTTGTCCTTGGCCAGGTCCACGCCGTGGCCGGACTGGAACTGCTTGACCAGGTAGTCGACGATCCGCTGGTCCCAGTCGTCGCCGCCGAGCTGGTTGTCGCCGTTGGTGGCCTTCACCTCCACGACGCCGTCGCCGATCTCCAGCAGCGAGACGTCGAAGGTGCCGCCGCCGAGGTCGAAGACCAGGATCGTCTGGTCGTCCTTCTCCAGGCCGTAGGCCAGGGCGGCCGCGGTCGGCTCGTTGACGATGCGCAGGACGTTCAGACCCGCGATCTCGCCGGCCTCCTTGGTGGCCTGGCGCTCGTGGTCGTTGAAGTAGGCGGGGACGGTGATCACCGCGTCGGTGACCTTCTCGCCCAGGTACGCCTCGGCGTCCCGCTTCAGCTTCTGCAGCACGAAGGCGCTGATCTGCTGGGGGTTGAAGTCCTTGCCGTCCAGGTTGATCTTCCAGTCGGTGCCCATGTGGCGCTTGACCGACCGGATCGTCCTGTCGACGTTGGTGACGGCCTGGCGCTTGGCGACCTCGCCTACGAGAACCTCGCCGTTCTTGGCGAAGGCGACGACGGACGGCGTGGTCCTGGCGCCCTCGGCATTGGTGATGACGGTGGGCTCACCGCCCTCGAGAACACTGACGACGGAGTTCGTCGTACCCAGGTCGATGCCGACCGCTCGTGCCATTTCGGGTTCCTCCAGCTCATACCTTGAGTAGATCTGGCTCAAGAGTGCAGCAGGAGGGAGGGCGGCGTCAAGAGACCTGAGCCGCACCGACTCAACTCTCCTCCGGCGGGCCAACTCATGCCCCAGCCGTTCCGTCTCAACTACCCGCGGAACGCCGGTCGTCGGGAATCGCCCGGAGAACAGGGTGCCCGCCGGGGCCGTCACGGCTCCCGGACGGGGCAGCCTTCCCCGCGCCGGCCGATCCATCCGGCCCGCCGCGCTCTTTCTCCCCCGGTTCCCGTACGCCCGCCGCCTCCCCACCCGCCGTCTCCCCGGCCCCGGAGAACTCGACGGCGACGACCGCCGCGTCGTCCCGCAGCCTCCCGCCGGTGTGCCGGGCGACCGCCTCCAGCAGTTCGTCCGGCAGCCGCTCGGTGGGCACCCCGCGCAGTCCCTCCAGCGTCTCGGCGAGCGGGAAGAAGCGCCCCCTGCCGTCGCGCGCCTCGTCGATGCCGTCGGTGTGGAGCAGCAACCGGTCCCCGGGGCTCCACCGGGTGTGGACGGTCAGACCGCAGTCGTCGTCCCATCCGACCGTGAAACCGTGCACCAGCCCGAGCGGCGGCAGCGGCTCGACCGGCAGCGGCGCGCAGCCCTCGGCGGTGAGCAGCAGCGGCGGCGGATGCCCCAGGTCGACGACGCGCAGCCGCCCGCCCTGGATCTCCACCAGCGCGGCGGTGACGAACAGTTCGTCCGCCTCCGCCTCCGCGTCCGGGCCGTCACCGGCGGCCGCCTCCCGCGCGCACCGCGCCACCGCGCGCGAGCAGCGGCCGGCCACGGTCGTCAGCGCGGACTCGTACTGGGCCGCCTCCCGGAAGGCGCCCAGCACCGCGGCCGCCGTACGGATCGCGGGCAGGCCCTTGCCGCGCACGTCGCCGATGATCAGCCGGGTGCGGTCGGGGAGGACCACGACCTCGTACAGATCGCCGCCGATCAGCGTGTCGGACTCGGCGGCGCTGTACCTGGCCGCCAGGCGCAGCCCGCCCGCGCGGCGCGGCACCGGGGAGAGGAGGGCGAGCTGGGCGGCCTCGGCGACCTGCCGGATCCGGACGAGCTGCCCCTCGCGCCGCCGCCGGGCCACGGCCGCCACCAGGCCGGCCGCACTCACCACCGCCAGCGAGACCAGCGAGGTGGCGGAGGTGTCCGTCTCGGCCGCGGTCGGTTCGAAGGATGTGGCCAGCCCGAGGGCCAGGGCGGCGGCGGAGACGGCGAGCACGTCGCGGGGGCGGCCCCGGACCGCGGCGAGCGCGGGCGCCGGGGTGAGCAGGGAGCCGGCGTGCGCGACGCGGCCCTGGAGCCCGTCGGTGGCCTCGACGACGGCGACCACGAGGACGAGCAGCCAGGGGAGGAGCAGCCAGACCCACAGCCGGCCCCACAGGCCTTCCCACAGACGCTCCCACAAGCGCTCCCGGAGCCTCGCGGTGAACCGCGCGAGCCCCGCGCGCGGAGTGCGGCGGCGCATATGGGGACTTCCTCCCGGCCGCGGGAAACGAACGCATCCCTTTTTACCGCATTCGACACCGATTCGGCGGGTGAGGTCCGGGAGATCTATAGGATGGACCCACTCTTCCGTTCCCGGGCCCCGCACGAGGCCCCGCGGCCACCCCTCGGGCAAGGACCGCCTCAGCGACGCAGATCACCGCACGAGTGGCTACAGACGGCCTCCGTTAGTGGGTAGTCTCGAACAGATCGGATAAGTTACCGCTTAGTAAGTCTGCAGCCGCAGGCACCGCCCCCGCAGGTTCGAGGAGCCGCCATGCAACTCGCCGCGATCGTCGTCTCGCTGGTACTCACCGCGGTCGGCGTAGCGCTCTTGGCACGCGCCGTCGCGCAGATCTACCGCTTCGTCAAGCTCGGCCAACCGGTCCCGGCGGGCACACGCACGGACGACCCCAGGCAGCGCACCATCACCCTGGCCAAGGAGTTCCTCGGCCACACCCGGATGAACCGCTGGGGCGTCGTCGGCGTCGCGCACTGGTTCGTGGCGATCGGCTTCCTCACCCTCGGCCTGACGATCATCACCGCGTACGGCCAGCTCTTCCAGGCCGACTGGGTGCTGCCCGTCCTCGGCGGCTTCCTGCCGTACGAGATGTACATCGAGTTCATCGCCCTGATGACCACGGTGGGCATCCTCACCCTGATCGTGATCCGGCTGCTCAACCTGCCCACCCGCCCGGGCCGCAAGTCGCGCTTCGCCGGCTCGACCGCCTGGCAGGCGTACTTCGTCGAGTACGTCATCCTGATCATCGGCCTCGCCATCCTCGTCCTGCGCGGCCTGGAGGGCGCGCTGCACGGCGTGGACGGCTACGAGGCCGCGTACTTCGCCTCGTACCCGCTGGTGGCCGCCTTCGACGGGCTGAGCACGGGCACCCTGCAGAACCTCGTCTACCTCACCGCCATGGTGAAGCTCGGCACGACGATGATCTGGATGATCACCGTCAGCCTCAACATCGACATGGGCGTCGCCTGGCACCGCTTCCTGGCGTTCCCCAACATCTGGTTCAAGCGCGAGTCCAACGGCGAGGTCGCCCTCGGCCCGCTCCAGCCGATGACCTCGGGCGGCAGGCCGATCGACTTCGAGGACCCGGGCGAGGACGACACCTTCGGCGTCTCCCAGGTCGAGCAGTTCTCCTGGAAGGGCATCCTCGACTTCTCCACCTGCACCGAGTGCGGCCGCTGCCAGTCGCAGTGCCCCGCCTGGAACACCGGCAAGCCGCTGTCGCCCAAGCTGCTGATCATGTCGCTGCGCGACCACGCGCACGCCAAGGCCCCCTACCTGCTGGCCGGTGGCGGCAAGACCATGGAGGGCGAGGAGAGGGCCACCGAGGAGCAGCTCAGGGACGTTCCCGCAGCCGCCCTGGCCGAGGCCGAGCGCCCGCTGATCGGGACGCTGGAGGAGAACGGCGTCATCGACCCGGACGTGCTGTGGTCCTGCACCACCTGCGGCGCCTGCGTCGAGCAGTGCCCCGTCGACATCGAGCACGTCGACCACATCGTCGACATGCGCCGCTACCAGGTGATGATCGAGTCCGCGTTCCCGTCCGAGGCGGGCACGATGCTCAAGAACCTGGAGAAGAAGGGCAACCCCTGGGGCCTGGCCAAGAAGCAGCGCCTTGAGTGGACGAAGGAGCTCCAGCGGGAGACGGGCTTCGAGGTCCCGGTCGTCGGCAAGGACATCGAGGACCTCACCGAGGTCGACTACCTGTACTGGGTCGGCTGCGCCGGTGCCCTGGAGGACCGGGCCAAGAAGACCACCAAGGCCTTCGCCGAGCTGCTGCACATCGCGGGCGTGAAGTTCGCGATCATGGGCGGCGACGAGAAGTGCAGCGGCGACTCCCCCCGCCGCCTGGGCAACGAGTTCCTCTTCCAGCAGCTCGGCGCCGAGAACGTGGCGATGCTGAACATGGCCTTCGGCGAGTCCGCCCCGGACGAGGACGGCGAGGAGGGCGTCACCGTCGAGCGGTCCAAGAAGAAGATCGTCGCGACCTGCCCGCACTGCTTCAACACGATCGCCAACGAGTACCCGCAGCTCGGCGGGCACTACGAGGTCATCCACCACACCCAGCTGCTCCAGCACCTCATCGACGAGGGCCGCCTGGTGCCGGTCACGCCGGTCGAGGGTCTGATCACCTACCACGACCCGTGCTACCTGGGCCGCCACAACAAGGTCTACACGCCGCCGCGCGAGATCATCGGCCGCGTGCCCGGCCTGCGCAACGAGGAGATGCACCGCCACAAGGAGCGGGGCTTCTGCTGCGGCGCCGGCGGTGCGCGGATGTGGATGGAGGAGCGCATCGGCAAGCGCATCAACACCGAGCGCGTGGACGAGGCGCTGTCGCTGAACCCGGACATCGTCTCCACCGCCTGCCCGTTCTGCCTGGTGATGCTGACCGACTCGGTCAACGGCAAGAAGAACGAGGGCAAGGCCAAGGAGAACGTCCAGGTCGTGGACGTCGCCCAGCTCCTGCTGGAGTCGGTCAAGACCCCGGCGGAGCCGGAGGGCCCGGCCGGTACGGAGTCGGCCCCCGAGCCCGAGCCGGCCGCGTAGCGGTCGCGCTCCGGGCGGCACGCGGCAAGGACGGCGGTGGCCGGCCCCGCGGAACGCGGGGCCGGCCACCGCCGTCTGCCATGTCTTTTCCGCCGTGCCGTGCCGGCCCCGGCCCTCTCTCAGTCCTCGTCGAACCACTCGTCCAGGACGGCGTCGAACTCCTCGTCCCACTCCTTCAGGGCCTTCCGGGACGGCGCGTCGACATCGGCCTCGTACCAGCGGCGGGCGGTCGTGCAGACCGACACGGAGAACCGGCGCCCGAAGCGCGGGAGGTCCGTCTCGACCGCGCCGATCTCGTCCCAGGAGAACCGGGCCTCCTCGCCGTCCAGCCGGAACACCAGCCCGAAGGGGCCGGCGGCGATCGAACCGCGGCGGTCGGACGCCTCGAAGACGGGCCCGGCCTCCTGCTCACCGCCGTCCCGCTCCCCGTCCTCGTCCCGGTCGCCGGCCTCCTGCTCACCGGCCGCGGCCGCCCCGGAGGACGGACCGGCGCTCCCGGCGGCGTCCTCGGCCGGCTCCTCTGGGACCGCCTCCCCGGACGCCTCCCCGGAGGTCTCCCCGGAGGGGGTCTCCTGCTCTGTCTGCTCCACCTCCTCGGCGGCGGCCTCCTCACCGGCCCGGTCCGGGCCGGGCGGGGTGAGGCCGGGGATGTAGGCCGGATCGGTGCCGGCTGCGGTTACGGGCGGGATGACCGGACCTCTGAGCTGTTCCACGGCGGGCAGTATGGCCGACGAACCCGCACCGGCGACAGACGGTGCCGTGCCGCCCGGTGAAGAAAATCCCGCCTCCCGTACAACCCCGGCGCCTCCCCGGATGTCTCCTGTGGGCCACCTCCGCGTTAATTCCTGGCCAACACCCGGTGAAACGGGCGGATTTGGCCGCATCAGCCCGGGATGCCTGGCGGCATCCTCCTCGTGCAGCAGGAGAGTTCCGAGTGCACAATCGTTTCCGTACGGCCCTCGCGGCCGCGACCGTGGCGGCCCTGACCGGCGGCCTGATGGCCGCCACCGCCGGTTCGGCCGCCGCCGAAGGCGACCGCCCGACCGCCGACTTCAACGGCGACGGCTTCCGCGACCTCGCCGTCTCGGCCCCCTTCGCCACCGTCAACGGGCAGGCGAGGGCCGGTCAGGTCGTGGTGCTCTACGGCTCCGCCGCGGGCATCACCACCAGCTCCAAGCGGACCCTCATCAGCCAGGACAGCCCCGGGGTGCCCGGCGCGTCCGAGACCGGCGACGGCTTCGGCCACGACACCACCGCGGCCGACTTCAACAACGACGGCTTCACCGACCTCGCCGTCGGCACCCCGCGCGAGAAGGTCGGCGACGACGTCAACGGCGGCACGGTGCAGATCATCTGGGGCTCCGCCTCGGGCCTGTACGGGGGCACCACCGTCCCCGACCCCTCCCCGGGCTCCCACGACCGCTTCGGCTACGTGCTGGACGCCGCCGACTACGACGGCGACGACCTGGCCGACCTGGCCGTCGGCACCAGCTCCTCCTACGTCCGCGTCTTCCGCGGCGGCTTCGGCAAGGGCAAGGGGGAGTACGGCGGCGCCTACGGCGTCCGCCCCGCCATCCTCAGCGGAGCGGACACCGGCCCGATGAACCTCCACTCCGGCGACGTCAACGGCGACGACATCGCCGATCTGGTCGTGGACGGCTACGAGAGGGACGCAACCGACGGCGGCGACTACCACTGGAACGCCAACTACTACGTCCCCGGCTCCGCCTCCGGCCTGACCGCGAGCGGCCAGCAGAAGCTCCCCGCCGGTCTGATCACCGACATCGGCGACGTCAACAGCGACGGCTTCGGCGACATCGTCATCGGCATGGACTTCGACGCGGACTCCGGCGTCCCCGGCAGCCGCACCGGCGGCCTGGTCAACGTCCTCCACGGCTCCCCCTCCGGCCCGAACGGCGCCCGCCGGTCCTTCACCCAGGACTCCCCCGGCGTCCCCGGCGGCTCGGAGCGGTACGACGGCTTCGGCGCCGAGCTGGACCTGGGCGACGTCAACGGCGACGGCCACCTCGACCTCGCCGTCGGCACACCCGGCGAGTCCCTGGGCGAGGCGAAGTACACCGGCGCGGTCGTCGTCCTGTACGGCGCGTCGGACGGCTCCGGCCTCACCGGCGCCGGCTCCCAGCTCATCCACCAGGACTCCCCCGGCGTCCCCGGCGGCAACGAGACCGAGGACCAGTTCGGCAGCGACGTCCACCTCGCCGACATGAACGACGACGGCCTGGCGGACCTGACGGTCGGCGCCCTGGGCGAGAACAACGGCAACGGCGCGGTCACCGCGCTCCGTTCCGACGGGACGCGGATCGCCGGCGGCGGCTACTTCCTCTCCGTCAGCAGGGTGGGCGTCTCCTCGGCCGGCACCCCGCTGTTCGGCGTCAACTTCGCCGGCTGACGCCTTCCGCACCGCTTCCACGACCGCTTGCGCGCACACCCCCGTGGGGCCCGGCCCGCCGGCCGGGCCCCACGGGGCGTCCCGTGTCCCCTCCCCCGGGCGTCCCCCCGGCCCGTCCTCACGGCGCCTCCCCCCGGACAGCCCCACCCCCGCCCCGGGGCCTCCCCTACGGGGGTCCCCCAGGGGATGTCACAGCTCGGCGGCAATGCGCGCCCCTCCGCCCGGACCGCGGCACCACGTCCGGCGGAACACGGTACGTTCGAAGGCGTGGCTGGATTCAGGATGGGACACGGCCGGGATCCCCGGAACGCACGACAGCAAGGGCACCGCCCCCCGCAGCAGGCTCCCGGCACGTACGGGCAGCCGCCGTACGCGCCTCCCGCGCAGCCGGGGCAGCAGCCCGTACAGCCCGGTCAGCCCGGTCAGCCCGGTCAGCAGCCCGGGCACACCCTGTGGCGGCAGGGCGGCGGGGGCCACGGCGAGCCGGAGTACTTCGGCGACCCGGGCCACGGCGGCCACCACCCCGGGCACGGCGGCCATGTGCGCCCGGCCTCGCACGATCCCGCCAACAACCCCGGGCACACCCAGATGTTCAGCTTCGGCGAGGCCCCCGACCACGGCCACGCCCCGCAGCAGGGGCACCCGGCCGGCGACGGCTACACCGCCGGCGGCACCTACGCGGCGGGGCAGCCGCCCGCTGCGCCCTCCGGCCCCCGGCTGCACTGGAAGCAGCTGCTGAGCGGCATCGTGCTGCGCCCCGACGCCACCTTCTGGCAGATGCGCGACCACTCGGTGTGGGGCCCGGCGCTCATCGTCACCTTCGTCTACGGTCTGCTCGCCGTCTTCGGCTTCGACCAGGCCCGCGAGGACGCGATCAACTCCACGCTCTCCAGCGCGATCCCGTTCGTGCTGATCACCGGTGTGGCCGTCGTCGTCTCAGCCCTGCTGATGGGCGTGGTCACCCACACCATGGCCCGCCAGCTCGGCGGCGAGGGCCTGTGGGCACCGACGGTCGGCCTGTCCATGCTGATCATGTCGATCACGGACGCCCCGCGACTGCTGCTGGCGATGTTCCTGGGCGGCAGCGCCACGGTGGTCCAGGTCGTCGGCTGGATCACCCTGCTCGCGGCGGGCGCGCTGCTCACCTCGATGGTCCGCCGCTCGCACGACCTGCCCTGGCCGAAGGCGCTGGGCGCCTCCGCGATCCAACTGGTCGCGCTGCTGGCGCTGTTCAAGCTCGGCACGCTGTAGGGCGCGGCGGGTAAGGCCGCACATGCGCCCGCACGTGAAAGGGGGCCCGCGCACCGGCGCGGGCCCCCTTTCGCATGTCAGGAGTCGAGGACCTGCCCCTCCCGCCGCACGACCGGCGGTTCCACGCTCCACGGGAAGTCGATCCAGCGGTCGGTGTGCTTCCACACGTACTCGCACTTCACCAGCGACCGCGGCTTCTCGTAGACCACCGCTGACCGCACCTCGGCCACGTGCGCGGCGCAGAAGTCGTGCACCAGCCTGAGCGTCCTGCCGCTGTCGGCGACGTCGTCGGCGACCAGGACCCTCTTCTCGCTCAGGTCGACGACGTTGGGCACCGGCGGCAGCATGACCGGCATCTCCAGCGTCGTGCCGACGCCGGTGTAGAACTCCACGTTCATCACGTGCAGGTTCTTCACGTCCAGCGCGTAACCGAGCCCTCCGGCGACGAACAGCCCGCCGCGCGCGATGGACAGGATCATGTCCGGCTCGTAGCCGTCGTCCGCGACGGCCTGCGCCAGCTCCCGGACCGCCTGCCCGAACAGCTCGTAGGTCAGGTTCTCCCGCTCGTCGCCCATGCGTCTCTCCTCGCTCCTCGTTCCCCGCCCGGACCGCCCGGGTTCCCGGGCGGTCCGCCGCTCAGACCTGCGTGCGGTGGAAGTTCAGGTAGGACCGCGAGGGCGTCGGGCCGCGCTGGCCCTGGTAGCGGGAGCCGTAGCGGGCGGATCCGTAGGGGTGCTCGGCCGGCGAGGAGAGGCGGAACATGCACAGCTGCCCGATCTTCATCCCGGGCCAGAGCTTGATCGGCAGCGTCGCCACGTTCGACAGCTCCAGCGTCACGTGCCCGGAGAAGCCGGGGTCGATGAAGCCGGCCGTGGAGTGCGTCAGCAGGCCCAGCCGTCCCAGCGAGCTCTTGCCCTCCAGCCGGGAGGCGATGTCGTCGGGCAGGGTGACCACCTCGTAGGTGGAGGCCAGCACGAACTCCCCCGGGTGGAGGATGAACGGCTCGTCCCCCTCCGGCTCGATCAGCCGCGTCAGGTCCGACTGCTCGACCGCGGGGTCGATGTGGGGGTAGCGGTGGTTCTCGAACACCCGGAAGAAGCGGTCCAGCCGCACGTCGATGCTGGACGGCTGCACCATCGCCGGGTCGTACGGATCGATCCTCACCCGCCCGGAGTCGACCTCGGCCCGGATGTCCTTGTCTGAGAGAAGCACGACGCCGAGCGTACAGACCGCGGGCCCGGCGCCTGCGCACCGGGCCCGCGTGCCCTCACCCGTCACGGCCGCTCACCGCGGCCGCCCCGGCACCTCGGCGTCTCAGCGCCTCACGACCTCCATGCCCGCCACGGCCTGCCGCGCCACCGGCACCGCCTGCCTCAGCCGCGCGCACCGCGGACACCGCAGCAGCCGGCCCGGGCCGATCCGGCCGCTGCCGAGGTTCTGCATCGGGAACGTCGAGGTGCTGAACACATGCCCATCGGCACACTGAACGACGGTGGACTCCATCGCCTGCCTCTCCCCACTACGTGAACGACCAAAGCCACATTAGGGGATCAATCGGCCTGCCTCGCGCCCGGCGCTCCGCTCCCACCGTACGCCCCAACTCCCCTCCCCCGCTTCCCGGAAACCCGCCCGTCACACGCCCCGGGGACACGACGAAAAGGACCCCGCGGCTGTGCGCCGGGGGCCTGGGATGGGGTACAGTGTGCGTCGACGAGCGACGTGATCGTCCGCTCCTCGCGGGTGTAGTTTAATGGTAGAACATGAGCTTCCCAAGCTCAGAGCGCGGGTTCGATTCCCGTCACCCGCTCCATGACGAAGGCCCAGGTCAGCGACCTGGGCCTTGTTCGTTGTCCGGACCCCCAGGGCTCGCCGGGCCGGCGCCGGGCCGGGACCCCGGCCCGGCGCAAAAGACACGGTGCGGCGGCGCTCCGCCCGGCTCGTTCCGCCCCGGAGGACGGGCGGCGGCGGGGGGCCGGGGCACCCGATCTCGCCACGGACGCGCCGGGCCGCTCCGGGAAAGGCTAAGGGCAGCGGCACGCGGAAGCGGAACACGAGGCTCCTACAGCGCTTTCGCGCCGATGTTGCGACTTTCCCGCACGGGCGCGCGACGCTCGAAGGAACGTTTCGCTGCATGTGCCCTGTGCTTGTGCGCTTGCACGGTACCTGGCTTGTTACGAGAGGTGTGGAACGGGTGTTCGCGGGTACGCACGTAGGCCATGACGACGCGTGTGTGAGTATCCGAATGTCGCGGCTGGTTTTCGGGTCCCTCTCCAGGGGCTTCTCACAGGGGGAAAGATGGGCGCACACGCGCTGCGGGAAGGTCGGGCCGTCGTGTCCGCGGAACTGCCGGAGGCGCCGGGCACGGAGTCACCGCCCGCAGAAGCGGCCGCAGCCGCTCCTCCGGCGCACCGCCTCCGGCCCGTGATGCCACGCGGTACCCCGGAACAGCGGGCGGCATGACCGTCCGGGTTCCCTGAGCGGACCGTCAGCGCCGACGGTGTACGACCCCGCGTTCGTTCCGCCCTCTTCCGTGTCCCCGACGCCGAGGGCACGGGCGCACCGAACCGCCAGAACGGCTGTGGCCCGGGCCCGGCGCTACGCGCGGAGCTTCGCGCCGGGAACGGTTCCGCCACCGGCACGCGGACACGGCGGGCCGGTCCGGCTCCACTCGTTGCGCGCGTCCGCCGACAGGCCGCTACGGTGCGGGCCGGGCGGCGGGCACAAGCGCCGGCCCCCTCCCCGCGTCCGAACGGATCCGCCCCGGCCCGGCGCACGGCAAGTCGTCAAGGTCACCAACACCCCGTCAGAGAAGGGTTCGACCAATGCCCCAGAGCACCGGTACCGGCACGCTGGACCGAGCGGCAGCCGACATCCATGACGCGGATGTCTTCAGCGATCTCCTCTTCGGACATCTGCCGAGGGCCGACCAACGCCAGTGGGCGCGCGCCTACATGCGAGGCCTGCTCTTCACCCAGGGCAGGAAGTCGATGCGGCGCCTCGCGGAATCCGTCTCCAGCTCGCCGACGGCCTGGTACTCACTCCAGCAGTTCGTCAGCGGCAGTTCGTGGAAGTGGGAGCCCTCCCGTACCGAGCTGGCCCGGTGGGTGGAGCGCCGGGCGTCCGTCCGCGCATGGACCGTCGCGTTCGCCGTCTCGCCCAAGCGGGGCGGCAGATCCGCCTGCGTGCACCGAAGATTCGTCCCCTCCACCGGGCGCACGGTCAACTGCCAGCTGGGTACCGCCCTGTTCCTCTCCTGCCCCGGGGCCAACCTCCCCGTCGACTGGCGCCTCTACATGCCCTCCGAGTGGGGGGAGGAGGAGGCACTGCGGAGGGGGGCCCGCATCCCCGGGGACGTGATGCCGCAGCCGCTGTGGAAGGACTCCCTGGACCTCGTCGAGAAGATGCTGACCGTCACCTCCGGCCCTCCCGCGCCGGTCGTCGCTGACCTGAGCGACACCGACGACGTCGGACCGGCCGTCGCGCGTCTGGAGGCGATGGGATGCGGTTTCGTCGTCGCCGTGCGCCCGGGCACCAAGTTGGTGGCCGAGCGGCGGCCCGACGTCCAGCGGCTCCACCCCGCGCGCCCGCGGGAGACCGTGCACACCGCGGACGAGTTGCTGGGATCGCGCCACGACCGGCACCACTACACGGCCACCGTCATGGGCCCCGAGGGGGTGTTCCGGCACGTCCCGGTGCTCTCGGCGCTGTTCCGGCTCTCCGGGCAGCGTTTGTACGGTACCGACCGGGGTGTCTACCGCCTGTTCACCCAGCCCGTCCCGGAGGGCCGGGGCACGGGGCTGCTGTGGATGACGAACCTGACGCACCGGCGGCTGGACGAGCTGCTGGAGCTGGCGCTGCTGCACACCAGTGCCACGAACACCGTCAACTGCCTGGACAGCCGGTTCGAGCTGCTGGACTTCGCCGGCCGGTCCTTCCCCGGCTGGCACCACCACATGACGCTCGCCTCCGCCGCGTACGCCTACGCCCGGCTGGCCCAGCCCGGCGAGCTGCCGGTGGCTCCTGTGCGGGAGACGCACGATTACGCCCGGACGGGGGTATAGAGCGGGGACGGGGCCCGGCACCGGGCCTCGCGCCGCACCGGCGGGCGACGTTTTTGGCAAGTCGGCCCGCCGGCCGGCCCGGCCTTTGGGAAAAACCGCTGTACACGGGACCGGGCACCGCGCGGCGGCAGCCGGAAATCACCGAACTCTCCACGATCTCGCGGCTCTCGTTCCGTTCCGGTACGCCCGCCGGATACTGTTTCCACATGACCGGACCGAAAGCTCGGATCACCAAGGCAGTCATTCCGGCTGCCGGACTAGGCACACGGTTCCTGCCGGCCACGAAAGCCACTCCGAAGGAAATGCTCCCCGTAGTGGACAAGCCGGCCATTCAATATGTCGTCGAGGAGGCGGTGTCCGCCGGCATGACGGACATCCTCATGGTGACCGGGCGCAACAAGCGCCCGCTGGAGGACCACTTCGACCGCAGCTTCGAACTCGAGGAAGCCCTGCGGCGGAAGAACGACATGACCCGGCTGTCCCAGGTCCGGCTCTCCAACGGCCTGGCGGACATCCACTACCTGCGTCAGGGAGATCCGCAGGGGCTGGGCCACGCGGTGCTGCGTGCCGCCTCGCACGTCGGCGACGAGCCGTTCGCGGTGCTGCTGGGGGACGACCTGATCGACCCGCGCGATGTACTGCTCGAACGCATGGCCGGGGTTCGGCACCGGTACGGCGGCAGCGTCGTGGCACTGATGGAGGTGGCCCCGGAGCTGACCGGGCTCTACGGTTGCGCTGCCGTGGCCGCGGCGGACGAGGCCGGGGTGGTGCGGGTCACCGATCTGGTGGAGAAGCCGCCCGCGGGCCTCGCGCCGAGCAACTACGCCGTCATCGGACGTTACCTGCTGGATCCCGGCGTGTTCGACGTGCTGCGCCGAACCGGCCCCGGGCACGGGGGAGAGATCCAGCTCACGGACGCGCTCCGCGAGATGGCCGGCAGCGGTACGGCGGGACCGGTGCACGGGGTGGTGTTCACCGGCCGCCGGTACGACACCGGGGACCGGGCCGACTACCTGCGGACCATCGTCCGCCTCGCCTGGGACCGCGAGGACCTCGGTCCGGAGTTCCGGGACTGGCTGCAGGAATTCGTGGGCGACAGGAGTCCCGCGGCGGCCGGCGCCTGACACCGCCGTCCTGTTGCACCGGAATTTCCGCTCGGTTTCTCCCGCTCGCATCCGTCCGAATAATTTTCCGGCCGGGTCGCGCACCGTGCCGAATTCCCCGGTCGGCCGGGGCTTCCCGCGTCCGTCCGAAACACCTGACCGCACCGCTGTACCGCATTCGCAAAAAAGCACCGCATTCTGCACGAGAGGAAGCCCGCTGATGGACCTCGAAATCTCCGGCAAGGTGTACATCGTCACCGGAGCGTCCGCCGGGATCGGGGAGGCCACCGCCCGGCTGCTGGCCGCCGAGGGCGCCAGTGTGGTCGGGGTGGCCAGGAACACCGGGCCCGTCGACGCGCTGGACGACGGCGGCGGCCGGGTGACCTCCGTGCGCGCCGACGTCACCGATCCCGACGCCGCCGAGCGGGTCACCCGTGCGGCACTGGAGCGGTACGGCCGTATCGACGGCCTGGTGAACAACGTCGGCGGGCTCTCCTCCCGCGGAGGCTTCCTGCACGTCACCGACGAGCACTGGAAGGAGACCTTCGAACTCAACTTCCACTCGCTGGTGCGGATGACGAAGGCCGTCCTGCCCGTGCTGATCGAGCAGGGTTCGGGGAGCCTGGTCCATCTCGCCAGCGAGGCGGCCCGGTTCCCCGACGCGCCGCTGGTCGACTACGCGGCGACGAAGACGGCGCTGCTCTCGGTCTCCAAGTCGCTGACGGCGGAGTTCGGTCCGCTGGGCATCCGCTCCAACATCGTGTCGCCGGGGCCGACCCGGACCGCGCTGTTCGACGCTCCCGGCGGTTTCGCCGAGCAGCTCGGGGAGCGGTACGGCATGTCTCCCGACGACGCGGTGGACCACTTCATCCGGGAGGAGCGCCGACTGCCCAGCGGGCGGATCGGCCGGCCCGAGGACGTGGCCCGGGTGATCGCCTACCTGCTCTCCCCCCTGGCCCGGCAGGTCACCGGCGCCGAATGGGCCGTCGACGGCGGCGCCCTGCGACAGATCTGACCCCCCCCCCAACCCCGCGGCAGGCCCCGCGCGACGCACGCCACACCGCGTCCCGCGCGGGGCGGTCGCCCGGCCTTCCGGGAAAGGAGCCCCTGTGCCAGCGGCACTCCTCGCGCTCGCCCTCGGTGCCTTCGGCATCGGCACCACCGAGTTCGTGATCGTAGGACTGCTCCCCGAACTGGCGGACGACCTGTCCGTGTCCATCCCGAGTGCCGGGATGCTGGTCACCGGATACGCCCTCGGGGTGGTGGTCGGCGCCCCGCTGATGACGGCCGCGGGGAACAGGCTGCCGCGCAAGACCATGCTGCTGCTGCTCATGGGGGTCTTCGTCGCCGGCAACGCGCTCTGCGCGCTGGCCCCCGGGTACGGCGTGCTGATGGCCGGCCGTCTGGTCGCGGCGCTGTGCCACGGGGCGTTCTTCGGCGTCGGTTCCGTCGTCGCGGCCGGCCTGGTGGCCCCGGAACGCAGGGCGAGCGCCGTCGCGCTGATGTTCACCGGGCTGACCCTCGCCAACGTCCTGGGCGTGCCCCTGGGCACGATGCTCGGGCAGCAATTCGGCTGGCGTTCCACCTTCTGGGCGGTCACGGCGCTGGGGGCGGCCGGGATGCTGGGCATCACCGCACTCGTACCGCGCCAGGCCCGCGACACCGGGAAGGGCCTGCGCGCGGAGCTGGCGGTGTTCCGGCTCCCCCAGGTGTGGCTGGCACTGACCATGACGACGCTGGGCTTCGCCGGGGTCTTCGCCTCGTTCACCTACCTGGCGCCGATGATGACCGGCCTGGCCGGCTTCTCCGCCTCGGCGGTCTCCTGGCTGCTCGTCCTGTTCGGCCTGGGGCTGACCGTCGGGAACGTGGTCGGCGGCCGGGCCGCCGACCGGGCGCTGATGCCCACCCTCTACCTGGTGCTGGGCTCGCTGACCCTGGTGCTGGCGGTGTTCGCCTTCACCTCGGGCAACCGGATCACGGCGGCGGTGACCATCGCGGTCTTCGGCGCGGTGGGCTTCGCCACCGTCCCGCCGCTCCAGATGCGCGTCATGCAGAAGGCCCAGGGCGCGCCCGCCCTGGCGTCGGCGGCCAACATCGCCGCCTTCAACCTCGGCAACGCCCTGGGCGCTTCGCTCAGCGGTGCCGCCATCGACCACGGACTGGGCTACACCGCGCCGAACTGGATCGGTGCGGGCCTGGCCGCGACCGGCCTCGGTGTCGCCCTGTTCTCCGGGGCGCTCGACCGGCGGTCGGCGCTCCGTCCGCGCTCCGTGCCGGGACCGGCCGTCCCGGAGCTCTCCGACCGGGAACAGCCCGGTCGTCACGACGACCATGCGAGGTACTCATGACGGACAGACCCCCGAACCGGCGCTCCGTGCTGGCCGGTGGCGCGACCCTCGTCGGCGGCGCCACCGTGGCGGCCACCGGGCTCGCCACCGCGGCGGCCCCGCCCGCCAGGGCCGCCGGCCGCACGACCGGCGCCGGCGCGGTCATCGGGCCGGACGACCCCCGGTACGAGCTGCTGACCACGGGCAACAACCAGCGGTACGTCTCGCGCCCCGACTACATCAGGATGATCCGCTCCGCCAAGGAGGCCGAGGACGCCCTGCGCACGGCCTTCCGGGCCGGCAAGCGGGTCTCCGTCCGCAGCGGCGGCCACTGCTTCGCCGATCTGGTCTGCAACCCCGAGGTCGAGGTCATCCTCGACTTCTCCGAGATGACGGACGTGGACTACGACCCGCGGATGCGTGCCTTCCGCGTCGAGTCGGGAGCCCGGCTGCTGAACGTCTACGAGGCCCTCTACAAGGGCTGGGGCGTGACGATACCCGGCGGCATCTGCTACAGCGTCGGCACGGGCGGCCACATCAGCGGCGGCGGCTACGGTCTGCTCTCGCGCGCCCACGGACTCGTGGTGGACCACCTGTACGCGGTCGAGGTCGTCACCATCGACGAGCGGGGCCGGGTGCGCACCGTCGTCGCCACCCGGGAGGAGGACGACCCGAACCAGGATCTGTGGTGGGCACACGCGGGCGGGGGCGGGGGCAACTTCGGCCTGGTCACGTGCTACTGGTTCCGGTCCCCCGACGCCTTCGGCCGCAAGCCCGGCGACCAGCTGGTCTCCCCGCCCTCCAGCGTCCTGGTCAGCGCCGTCGACCTGCCCTGGTCCGAGATAACCGAGGCGTCCTTCACCCGGCTGCTGAAGAACTTCGGGGCCTGGCACGAGGCGAACAGTGCGCCGGACTCCGAGTACCGGCACCTGTCCAGCCTGTTCAACGTCAACTCCAAGGCGCACGGCAGCCTGAGCGTCTTCACCCAGGTCGACGCGACCGTGCCGGGGGCGCGTCGGCTCCTGGACGACTACCTCTCGGCGCTCACGGCGGGCACGGGCGTCGCCCCCCGCGCGATGGAGAAGGCCTCCGGCGAGATCGGGTACATGCCCAACCTCGCGGAGCCGCGCGAGATGCCGTGGCTCAAGGCGACGCGCATGGTCGGCACCAACAACCCGACGATCACCGACCCCATGTCACGAGCGGCGCACAAGTCCGGCTACATGCGGGAGAACTTCTCCGACCACCAGATAGCCGCGCTGTACAAGTACATGACCCGCCCGGACTTCCACAACCCCGACACCATGCTGGTGCTGTTCTCCTTCGGTGGCCGGGTCAACGCGGTCGCACCGGACGCCACGGCCAACGCCCAGCGCGACTCGGTCTTCAAGATGACCTTCCAGACGTTCTGGCCGGACGAGCGGGACGACCAGTTCTACATGGACTGGATCCGGGACCTCTACGAGGAGTTCTTCGCCGAGACCGGAGGCGTCCCGGAGATCAACGGGCGCACCGACGGCTGCTACATCAACTACGCCGACAGCGACATGGCCGACCCGCGCTACAACCGCTCGGGCACGCCCTGGCACACGCTCTACTACAAGGACAACTACCCCAGGCTGCGGCAGGTCAAGCGGCGCTGGGACCCGGGCAACTTCTTCCGCCACTCCCTGTCCGTGGAGCCCGCGAAGCGCTGACCACGCGCACCGGCGGGCACCGGACCGACCCCTGCGCCGGCGCCCGCCGCCCCGATCGCACCGTTTCCGCTCAATCGCCCGTTCCCACGAGGAAAGAGACGTCATGCGGACCGTCGCCATCGTTCTGGGCACCCGCCCCGAAGCCATCAAGCTCGCCCTCCCGATACGGGCCCTCCAGGAGGACCCCCGCTTCGACCCCGTCGTCATCTCCACCGGACAGCACCGGCAGATGCTGGACGACACCCTCAGGGCCTTCGGCCTCAAGCCGGACATCGACCTCGCGGTCATGGCCCCCCGTCAGACCCTCCCGCAGACCACGTACCGCTCCCTGCACCGGCTGGAGGAGGAGCTCAGGAACATCCGCTGCGAGGCGCTGCTCGTGCACGGTGACACCGCCAGCACTCTGGCGGGCGCGCTGGCCGGCTTCCACCACCAGATCCCCGTCGTGCACGTCGAGGCCGGATTACGCAGCGGCCACCTCCACTCGCCCTTTCCCGAGGAGGGCAACCGCCGGCTGGTGGCCCAGATATCCGCCCTCCACCTGGCCCCCACGCCGGGCAACAAGGCGAACCTGATGCGTGAGGGCGTGTCCGAGGAGTCGATCGTCGTCACCGGCAACACCGTCATCGACGCCCTGCAGTGGGCCGGTGGCCAGGAGGAGAGCTTCGGCGACCCGGCCCTGGAGGATCTGCGCACCGACCCCCGCCGGGTCGTCGTCGCCTCGGCGCACCGCCGTGACGCCTGGCCCCGGCTGCCCCAGATCGCGCAGGCCTTCGCGGACATCGCCGACGAGCCGGACGTCCGCGTGGTCGTACCGCTGCACCGCAACCCGTCCGTACGGGAGGCGATGCTGCCCTGGATCGGCGGCCACCCGAACATCACGGTCGTCGACCCGCTGCCCTACCTGAGCTTCTGCCGGCTCGTCCGCCGCGCCGACATCCTGCTCTCCGACAGCAGCGGCGTACAGGAGGAGGGGCCGGCCCTCGGCAAGCCCACGCTGGTCATCAGCGACGTCACGGAGCGGTCCGAGGCGGTCGCGGCGGGCACCGCGCGCCTGGTCGGCACCCGTCACGCGGGCATCGTCGAGGAGACCTTGCGGCTGCTGCGCGACCCGGAGGCCCACCGGCTGATGGCGACGGCAGCCAACCCCTACGGGGACGGCCAGGCCACCCGGCGCACCGTGGAAGCGCTGGCGCACTTCTTCGGGGACGGCCCGCCCGCGGTGCCCTTCGTCCCCGGAGGGACCGCCGCCGACCTCACTGTGGAGATGGCATGAACACGACATCCATGACCGCGGCGCGGGGGACCCTCAACGCCTCTCGCCGGCTGGACCTCGGCGGGGAGCGCGTCACCGCCGAGGTGGTCTCCGACGTGCGGGACCTGTACCTCGACGGCCCCGCGATCGTCGTCAACACCGGGATGACGGACGCTCTCGCCGGCGAGTCCCCGCGCAAGCCGATCCCGCCGCTGAGCTCGTCCCTGCTGAGCGATACGCACGTCGCCCGCGCCGACACCCTGGTGGTGCTGCGCACCGCCGCGGGGGACGGCTCCGCCGCCGGGATCACCGGCGAACCCGGCTGGAGCCTGCTGGGCGACCTCCTCGAGGATGGCGCCGACACCACCGGCGGCCGGCCCTTCGACCGGAGCACGCCGCTGTGGAAGGGACCGCAGGAAACCGTCGGGCGGGTGCGCCTCGACCCCGCGCACCTGCTGCGGGAGACCCCGGAACCGGCCCGCGAGGACCTCTTCGAGGTCCGCGTCAACCTGTGGTTCGCCCCCGCGGGCACGGACTGCTTCATCCACAACCGCCATGACTTCATCGAGGTCCACACCCAGGTCTCCGGGCACGGGCGGATGCAGAAGTTCAGGGAGCAGGACCACCGCACGCTCTACGAGGACGTGCCGATGAGTCCGGGCTACACCACGCCGGATCCTTTCTGCGCCCCCCGGCCGGACGGCTCCTTCCACTACCCCTGGCACCAGTACCGGGCGGACACCGACTGCGTCTGGCTGGCCGTCGAATACCACCGCGTCGCCCCGTCGACCGACGAGAGATGAGGACCGCCATGACCGACCGCCCCTCCCTGCGCAAGCCGAAGTTCGTCCCCGAGCTGGTCGCCGACCAGCTGCGCGACGGCTACTGGCTGGAGGCACCCGACATCGACGGCGACGGCCGCCCCGACCTGTTCGGGTACGGCCTCCGCCTCGGGGAGATCTACTGGTACCAGAACGACGGCTCCTGGACCCGCCGGCTGGCGGCCGACAAGTTCCGCATGCCGGTCGGCGCGGACTTCGCCGACATCACCGGCAACGGCGTCGCCGACATCATCTTCTGCCACGAGCTGTACGGGCCGATCGGCACGATCGTCGACCCCGACACCGAGGGCGGGAAGATCACCTGGCTGGAGAACAACGGCAGCCCGGACAAGGACCCCTCCCGCTGGAAGCAGCACTACGTGGGCCGGGCCACCGGAATGCACCGGCTCAGGGCCGGACACTTCACCCAGACCGAGCGGCTGGAGATCATCGGGCTGCCGATCGTGGCCAAGGAGGACGTGCACGCCGTCCTGCCGGTGGTGATGTTCACCCAGCCCGACGACGTGCACGGGGCCGAGGAATGGCCGATGACCGTCATCGACGACAGCAGCTTCCGCATGATCCACGGAGCGGAGAAGAAGGCGGGCCTCGTCCCCGGTTCCGATCTGGACTCGCTGCTGCTCGCCTCCGACGAGGGCGTCACCTGGCTCCACTACGACACCGGCCGGCGCGAGTGGGTCAGCGAGCTCATCGGAACCGGGGAGCTGACCCAGTTCGAGCAGACCGGCTTCCGGGGCAGCGGCGACCTCAACGCCGGGCGGCTCGGAGACGACCCCATGGCCTACGTCGCCGCGCTGGAGCCCTTCCACGGCAACACGGTGGCGGTCTACACCAGGACCGGCGACCCGGCGGACGGGAGTTCCGGCTGGCACCGCACCCTGCTGGACGTCTACGGGGACCCCAACGAGAACGGCGAGGGCCCGGGCCACCAGATCGTCTGCGCCGACTTCGACGGCGACGGCGACGACGAGTTCCTCGTGGCCCTGCGCGGCCCGTGGCCCTGGCAGGGGGTCATCTACTACAAGGCCGTCGACCCGGCGAACGGCGTCTGGGCCAAGTGGCGCGTGTCGGACGAGTCCGTGGCCCGCATCGCCACGGCCGACTTCAACGGCGACGGCCGGCTCGACTTCGCCACCATCGCCTACTCGGTCCAGAACTACTACGTGGCCAAGGACGCCAAGGTCATGGTCTACCGCAACGAGACCGTCCAGGCGGACGGCAAGTAAACCGCCGTTCCGGGCCCGGGGCGGGCGGCCCACGCGCCGCCCGCCCCGGACCCCACCGGCATTCGGAAAAAGGAGTGGTGTTCCATGTCGTCGGCAAGTCCGACCAGCGGTGCCGTACGGGGCGGCCAGGGGACGAGACGGAGCAATCTGCCGTCCCTGACCGGGCTGCGTTTCTTCGCGGCGCTGCTGGTCTTCTTCTTCCACACCTCGCTGTCCAACTCCCCCATACCGCCCAACGACCCCATCAACCCGTTCGCCGACGAGGGCATCGCCGCGACCTACGAGAAGCTGCTGCTGAACACCGGTTACATAGGCGTCTCCTTCTTCTTCGTCCTCTCCGGCTTCGTCCTGGCCTGGTCCTCCCGCCCCGGGCAGCGGATGACGGCCTTCTGGCGCCGCCGGGTGACCAAGCTCTTCCCCAACCACCTGGTGGTGTTCGCGGCCTCGCTGGTGCTCTTCGCCGGCTCGGCGATCGCCTCGGTGGGGCACTGGCTGCCCAACCTCTTCATGGTGCACAGCTTCTTCCCGCAGCCGGACATCAACCTCAGCATGAACCCGCCCAGTTGGTCGCTCAGCAGCGAGCTGCTGTTCTACCTGCTCTTCCCGCTGCTGATCGTGCCGATCCGCAGGATCAGGGAGGGCGCGCTGTGGGCCTGGGCCGCCGCCATGGTCGCCGGCACCGTGCTCGTCCAGCTCGTCTCGATGCATCTGGTGCCCGCCACCCCCAAGTCGGCGATCACCCCCATATCGGACATGCAGTTCTGGTTCGGCTACCTCTTCCCGCCCGGCCGCCTCTTCGAGTTCGTCCTCGGCGTGCTGCTGGCCCGGATCGTGCTCGCGGGCCGGTGGCCGGGCTGGGCCACCACCCCGTTCGCCCTGTTCCTCACCGCCCTGGGCTACGGGGCCGGCTTCATGGTGCCGTTCGAGTACACCTTCGTCGTCGCGACGATCGTGCCGATCGGCGCCCTGATCGGGGCCGTGGCGGTCTCGGACTCCCGCGGCGACAGCTCCTGGCTGAGCAGCCGGACGATGGTCTGGCTGGGTGAGGTGTCCTTCGGCTTCTACCTGGTGCAGGGAGTGACGATCTTCTACCTGCGCTCGCTGATGGACGGCGCCACCTACGGCGTCCTGGGTTCACTGCTCGTCATCGCCGGTTTCTTCGCCGTGAGCCTGGCGGCCGGCGCGCTGCTCCACCACTACGTGGAGATGCCCGCGATGCGGCGCTTCAGCCGGAGCAGGAAGGAGATGCGGGGGTCGGCGGGCGCCGGACGGCCCACGGCCACCGGGACCGCCGGCGAGCCCGTGGTGCCGGCGCAGGGGGCGAGGTCCCCGGAGCCGGGCGCCGGGAAGCCCGGCAGCCCCACCGTGCCGGTCCCCTGACGGGACCGCCGGTCCGCCGGCGCCTTCCGGAGTCCGCGATCGCGGACTCCGGAAGGCGCCGGCGGCGCTTCACACACCGGCGGCGGCCTCCACCGGCACCGCCGCGGCGTGCTCGGCGAGCAGGCGGTACGAGCGCAGCCGGTCCTCGGGGTCGCAGGTGAGGGTGTTCACCATGATCTCCTCCACCCCGTGCTCCTCCGCCAGCCGGACCAGCCGTGCGTGGACCTGGTCCGGAGTGCCCCAGACCAGGCTGCGGCCGCGGACGGCGGCGCGCTCCGCCTCCAGGGCCGTCCACCGGTGGTTGCGCGCGGCCCGGGGTGTGGGCAGCGGCAGGTCGTCGCCCAGATCCTTGCGGGACCGCCACAGCAGTATGCTCTGGGCCAGTGCCTCGGCCTCGGCCTCGCTCTCCGCCGTCACCGCGCGGACCGCCAGCACCCCGGCGCCGGGCGCCGGGCCGCCGCCGTCCGGCACGACCGACTCCCGGTACGCGGTCAGGGCAGCCGTCGCGGGCCCGGGGTTGAGGAAGTGGGCGAAGGCGAAATCCGTCCCCAGCCGTCCCGCCAGGTGCGCCGAGCCCAGGCCGGCCCCCAGCAGCCACATCCGCGGCGGCACGGCGGGCGCCACTCCGGGCAGCCCCAGGCCCTCGCCGCCCATGCCGAGCATCCGGCGCAGGAGGAGGACGCGCTCCGGATAGTCCTCGGCCGGGCCGCCGGCGCGGCCGAGCCCCATGTCCACCCGGCCCGGGTACAGGGACGCCAGGACGCCGAAGACCTCGGCCACCTTCCCCGGCGTGTAGCGGGGCAGCAGCACCCCGCCCGTTCCGACCGTGATGCGCTCGGTGCGCGCCAGGAGCACCGCGGCCAGGATCTCCGGCGCGGTGCCGGCGAAGCCCGGCGAGCCGTGGTGTTCCGCGACCCAGAAGCGGGCGAATCCCAGCTCCTCCGCCAGCCGGGCGAGGTCGACGGACGAGCTCAGCGCGTCGGCGTGCGAGAAGCCCTCGCCCACCGGCGACTGGTCCAGGACCGACAGTCGCGTTCTCATGATGGATTCCTTCCGATTCGAACGGGCCCCGGTCGCGGTGCCGGGGCCTCCCGCCGGGCGCGGCGCCCGGCGGGAGGGGCGGTGTGCGGGGGCACCGGCTCGGGGTCAGGCCCCGCGGACGGTGGCGGGGACGATCCGGTAGTCGCGCTGGAAGACCAGGTTGTGCAGGTCGGCGGCGGCGATGGCGCGCAGCACCGGCACCTCGGCCGCTGCCTGCTCCGGGGTGAACACGTTCAGCGGCCACTCCTGCACCGTCGCGCCCCGCAGGTGCGGGTGGTGGAAGGAACGCCCGTAGTGCGCCACGAGCGTGATGGGCATGATGCCCGTCTCCCGCTGCTCGGCCCACGACAGGGTCCAGACGGCGGCCAGCCCGGTGTCGGCGGACCGCTGCACCCCGCTGGCCTCGATCTTCCCGCCGCCGTCGAGCAGCGCGGTGTCGAACTCCTCCAGCACCGCGACGGCGTGCGGGTGGAGAAGCTCGACCGCCCGCCTGAAGTGCCGTTCCTTGCCTGCCCGGGAGACCGTGTCGCCGTCGGTTCCGTGGGTTCCGTCGCGCAGGTCCCCGAAGTGCCTCTTCAGAGCCTCGATGTGCGGGGGCTCGGTTGTCCGCGTGTTCTCGGTCATTGCCGTCCTTTCAGGGTCCGGAGGGGCCGGGCACGTGCTGTGCCAGGTGGAGGCGGAGGACCGTGCCCAGCCACTGGCGGACGGACAGGCCCTCCCCGGCGGGCACCGAGTCCCGCAGGATCGCGGCGTGCGGGGTCCTGGTGAACGTGCGCAGCATCACCTCGTTGCCCGCCTCGTCCAGCCGCCGGGCGTACGCGACGACGTCGTCGAGCACTGGGTCGAGATCACCGACGGCGATGATCGCCGGAGCCAGACCGTCGAACCGGTCGGCCTCCAGCGGTGTGCTGGGAAGCCGCTCGCCGCGCCGGTGCGTCACCGGCCGGTCGCCCCGGTACATCCGCCACGCCGCCAGCATCCGCGACACCGGCGGGAAGGCGTCTGGCATACGGGTGTAGGACGGGGCCGAGCAGGACGGGTCGAGCGGCGGGTAGGCGAGCACCTGGGCGGCCAGCGGTTCGCCGCGGTCGCGCCAGACCAGGGCCGCCGAGGCGGCCAGCGTCCCGCCCGCGCTGTCGCCCCCCACCGACAGCGCGGGGGTGGCGTCCTCACGGGCGGCCAGGTCCCGGGCCCAGCCCATGACGGTGAGCACGTCCTCCAGCTGCGCCGGATGCCGGTGGGCGGGGGCGACCCGGTAACCGACGCTGACCACCGTGCACCTGGAGACGCGCGCCAACTCGGCGCTCGTCTCGTGCCACTGCTCGACGGAGGCCGCCTGCCAGCTGCCGCCCGGCGCCCAGACCAGCCAGCCGTACCGGAAGGGCTCCGGCCGGTAGAGCCGGACCGGGACGGTGTGCGTGCCGGCGGGGACGCGCAGTTCCTCCCAGCGAACCTCGTGGGAGCGCGGTACGTCGCAGTCGTGCATCTAAGGACTTCCTCCTGTGGGAAGCGCCGGCCGGCCGGTGCCCGCCCGGCCGGCCGCGCGAGGGGTCACTGTGCGCTGTCCTGCGCGGGTTTGCGGAGGAACAGCACGGCCGCGACCACTCCGACGAGCACGATGGCGGCGTTCACGCCGACGGCCACCTTCAGTCCGCCGAGGATGCCCGCGGCACCCGCGCCGGTGATGGAGGCGGTCGCGATGGCGCTCATGATCGGCGTGCCCATCGTGATACCGACCTGCTGGGTCATGGTCGCCAGGCCGGTGGCGAGGCCCTGCTCGTGGTCGGGGAGGCCCGTCGTCGCGGTGATCATGAAGCCCACGATCACCAGCATGTTGCCCACGCCTCCGGCGAAGGTGGCCAGCAGCAGCAGCCACATCCACGACCGGTCGTCCCCGAGGCCGAGGAGCGCCGCGGTGGCGACGGTCTGCAGCAGGCCGCCGGCGATCAGCGTCGACCGGGTGCCGATCCGCCCGACGACCCGCGGGGCGATGGACCCGCCGATGACCGTTCCGATGCCCAGCACGCCGAACGACAGGCCGGCGGAGAGCGGGGAGAAGTCCAGGACCTTCTGGAGGTAGAGGGTCATCAGGAAGACCAGGGAGGTCTCGGTGAGGAAGGCGATCAGACCGGCGACGTTGCCCCAGGCCACGTTGCGCCGGCGCAGCACCCCCACCGGCACCAGCGGGGAGGCCGTCCTGCTCTCGACGGCGTAGAAGAGCAGCAGCAGCGCCACGCCAACGGCGAGGGACGCCAGGGCGACGGGCGCGGTCCAGCCGTGCTCACCGGCCTGGGTGAGACCGAAGACGACGGCCAGCAGGCCGAGCGTGACGGTGATGGCGCCGGGCAGGTCCAGCTTCGGGCGGCCCTCCGGGCGCGACTCCTTGATCACCACCACCGCGGCGACCAGCACGACGGCGACCACCGGCACGTTGATGAAGAAGGCCCAGCGCCAGGAGAGCAGGTCCGTCAGCAGACCGCCGAGGATGGCGCCGGTGGTGAACCCGGCAGACATGAGCGCTCCGTTGAGCCCCAGCGCCTTGTCCCGCAGCGGCCCCTCGGGGAAGGACGTGGTCAGCAGCGACAGGCCCGCCGGCGTCACCGCGGCCGTCGCCAGCCCCTGGAAGATCCGCGCCACGATGAGCAGTTCGGGCGAGGTCGCCAGACCGCCCAGCAGCGACGCCGCGCCCAGGACCAGCAGACCGCCCAGGAACAGCCGCCTGCGGCCGAACAGGTCCGCGATACGCCCGAACAGCAGCGTGAAGCCGGCCGCGCACAGTGCGAAGGACGTCGCGATCCACTGGAGGTTCGCCAGCTTGAAGCCCAGACCCTCGCCGATGACCGGCAGCGCCACGTTCAGGATGGAGAAGTCCACGGCCAGCATGAACTGCGCGGCCAGCAGGATCACCAGCACCAGCCGCAGGCGGGGGGTGAGCCGTGTGGGAGGCGGCTCCTCGGCCGGTCTCACATCGGCCGTGTCGATGACGCTCATCGGGGGATTCCCTTCTCTTGTCTCGCGCGTTCGTCGCGAAGAGAGCCTCGCCGGGACGCGGCACCCCAGCCAGAACCCGCTCGAGACCAGCACCGCGCAGGGTGGTCACGACAGGACCACCCTCGGCCGCGACACGGGTCGTCCGGCACGGGCATCATGGAGACCGCAGCCGCCGACCCGAGGGGTGCCGATGAGCGCGTCGTCCGAACTGGGAGACTTCCTGAGGAACCGCCGCGGCGACCTCCGCCCGGAGGACGTCGGCCTCCTGCGGCACACGGGCCGGCGCCGTGTGCCGGGGCTGCGCCGCGAGGAGCTGGCGATGCTCGCCGGCGTCAGCGTCACCCACTACACCCGGCTGGAGCAGGGGCGTGCGACGACCGCCTCGGACTCCGTCCTGGACGCGATCGCCCGGGCGCTGCGGCTGACCGACGACGAGACCGCCCACCTGAAGGACCTGGCCCGCCCCGCGGCCCCCCGGCGCGCCCCCGCCGCACCGCGGGCGGAGTACGTGAGCGCGTCGGCCCGCCAGCTGCTGTCCGCCATGACGGCGGTCCCCGCCCTGGTGCTGGACCGCCGCAACGACATCCTCGCCTGGAACCGGCTGGGCCACACCCTGCTGGCCGGGCACCTGGACGCCAAGGGGCCGGACAACCCGAGCGCCCGTCCCAACCTCACCCAGCTGCTCTTCCTCGACGAGAACTTCCGCACCCTGTACGCCGACTGGCACGAGGAGGCCCAGCTCGCGGTCGCCTCGCTGCGCCTGGTGGCCGGGCGCCACCCCGACGACCGCCGGCTGGCCGAACTCGTCGGGCACCTCGTGATGCGGAGTCCCGACTTCGCCTCCCGGTGGGCCAGGCACCCGGTGCGCACCTGCACCTCGGGCGTCAAGCACTTCCGCCACCCCGTGGTCGGCGCCATGGAACTCGCCTTCGAGAACCTCCACATCCCCGGCGACTCGGGGCAGCGCATGATCGCCTACAGCGCCGAGCCCGGCTCACCGTCCGACGCGGCCCTGCGGCTCCTGGACAGCGCCACCGCGCCCGGGGCGGGGGTGCCTCAGAGCATGGCGGAGAGCGAGTTCCGCGGCGTGTGAGGACGCCCGGCGAGGAAGGTTTCCCGGCCCGCCGTTTCCTCCCCTGGGCGGCGGGCCGGGTGCTTCACCCTCCGGTACGGCGGGCCCCCGGCGCGCGGCCGGGCTCCGGTCGACGGGTGCCCAGTGGAATCGTGGGAGCGGTCAGGGCAGTTCGGGGCGTACGAGAGCCCGGGCGATCGGTTCTCCGGTGCGTGCCGCGCAGGACATCCGCTCCCGCACCTCGCGAAGGGTGCGCGGCCGGTAGCCGGGTCCGCCGCAGCAGCTCTTGTGGAAGTGGACCCCCGCGTTCACCAGCACCGTGAGCACCCGCCACCCCTCGTCGTCCCGCCTCCGGGGCGCCGCGAAGGCCGACCCGACGTGGACCAGTCCCTTGCCGCAGCGCGGACACCGCCGTTCGTGGTCATCGGGGTAGGGCTGCTTGCAGGAGGCCCGGCACGGCAGGCAGACGTACGAGGTCTTCGCGTGTCCCATGCGGTCAGCGTAGGCCCGCCGCCGGTCCGGCCCGGCCGGATTCACGGGGCGGCCCGTGCACCCGGCCGGGCCGGACGGGAGCGTGACGGCGAGCGCTCACGGCGTCAGCCGCCGTCGGAGGACGGGGGGTCGGAGGGGTCGAGGCGGCGCAGGACGCGGCGCAGGGAGCGGGCGCGGTCGCTGCCGCCGGGGACTTCGGCGAGGCGGGTGCGCAGGCGGCGCACGAGGCCGACGGGGACGGAGTCCGTGTCCGCGGCCGTGCCGCTCAGCAGGCGGTCGGTGGTGTTGGCGCACCAGTACAGGAGGAAGGGCAGCTCCTCGCGGGCGGCAGCGTCCAGCAGCACCTCCAGCTTCGCCGGGTCCGGTTCGGTGTAGAGGCGGGCGAGGGCGGCCAGGCGCTCGCCGGGCTTCTCGGACGCCAGCATGGCGTCGGTGTCGAAGCCGGGTACGCGCGGCGCCACCTTCAGCATCTCGCCGAAGATCCGCTCCTGGCGCGCGGTGCGCAGGGAACTGCTCGGCATCCGCTCGCGCACCTGCGCGTACTCGGTGACGAGCCGTTCGAGGGCGCCGGCCGCCCAGGAGGCGTCGTCCTCCGTTCCCCGCCGGTCCTCCAGGTCGGGGCCGTTGGCCGCGGCGAGGGCCACGCGGGCGGTGGCCGCCGCCCCGTCCACCTGCTGGTCCAGGCGCGTGGCGCGCTCCTCCGCCGCGCCGATGCGCTCCTCCAGCCGCCGGTACTCCAGCCGTGCGCCGCCCGGCAGTTCGATGCTGTGGAACAGGTCGCCCAGCCACGGCACCAGGGCGATCACGAGCAGCGCGACCGCCGTGCTGTCGATGCTCAGTTCGGGGAACAGCACGTGGACGAGTGCCAGCGCCGTCGCCGCACAGGTGACGGCCGCCCCCGTCCAGCGCCTGCGGCGTACGAGGCCGCGCTCGGTGTCCCCTGCGTCGCTCCCCCTGGACATGGCGTCCAGGATGGCAGGGCGCCGGTGCCGCTGTCAGGCGTCCCGGGAACTCTCCCGGGAGCGGTCCTGGGGGTACCAGCGCAGTTCGACGGTGTTGCCGTCCGGGTCGAGGACGTAGACGGACTGGGCGGTGCCGCGCGCCCCGAAGCGGGGGCCGGGGCCGTCCACCACGGTGAGGGCGCCGGAGTCCACGACCTCCTGCCAGTCGAGCGGTTCGACGACCAGGCAGATGTGGTCCACGTTGGAGCCGTCGCGAGGGCCGGCGACCAGGTCGATGATGGTCGTGTCGCTCACCCGCACCGACGGGAACGGCGCCTTCCCCGCGCGCCACTCCTCCACTCGCACCGGTTCCAGGCCCAGCGGGCCGCAGTAGAAGCCGAGGGACCGTTCGACGTCCTCGACGTTGAGCACCAGGTGGTCGAAGGCGATGACGCGCACGGCGGTCTCCTCAACGGGCTTTCGGGGGCGAGCGGTCGGCGACCGGGAGTGTCCGCCACGCTATCCGCCGGGGAGCGCGGGGGGTATCGGCCGCTGGTCCTGCGTCCGCGGAACGAGTGGCGGGGCGCCGCGAGCCGGGCGGCGTACGGCGCGCGGTTCACGCCTCCGGCTCGGAGGGCGCCCGGCGGCGCAGCGCCGACTTGACCGTGTCGACCACGAGCCGGGCCGCGACGCCCACCAGCAGCAGGCCGCCGGCCATCTGGACCATCACGATGATCCGGGCCGTCTGGGAGCGGGCCGTGATGTCGCCGTAGCCGACGGTGGCGAACGTCGTGAGCGCGAAGTACAGGGCGTCGGTGCGGGTGAGGGGTTCGGTGAAGCTGCCCGGCTCGGCCCTCTCCAGCAGGTGGTAGACGGTCGCGAACAGCAGCAGGAACAGCAGCAGTACGCTCACCAGCGCCTCGGCGGCCCGCAGGATCGGGCGGGGGGAGTGCTCGATCTCGCGGATCTCCCAGAGGAACAGGGCGAGGACGGCGAGCAGCCCCAGGACGAGGATGACGGCCGTGCCGCCGGTGAACTCCTCGTCCACGGGCAGCAGGTAGTACGCCACCAGGAGCGCCGAGGCGATGAAGGCCAGCCGCGCCGCCGCGATCACCGCGGGGACGCCGTGGGCGGCACGGGCGCCGCGGACGCCCTCCCAGCTGTCCGGGGGCGGCCGGTGGGGCGGGTCGGGTGGCGGCACGTGCGTCTCCCGGTGGTTCGGTCGCGGCCCGCGGGGTTCCGGCGGGCGCTAGGGCTGCGGTGGGCACGGGGCTTCGGCGGGGGGGGAAGGGGGACAAAGTCAGGGGGGGGGGGGCCGGGCGGGGGGGGGGGGGGGAACGGGGGCGGAGACGGGGACACGGGCAGGGGGCACGAGCGGGACGCGACCGGGTCTGCGGGTGATCGGCTACCCTGA
>NZ_JBKJFM010000259.1:0-4401 GCF_046614825.1 Streptomyces nanhaiensis | reverse complement strand
GTAACCCCTCGCGGAATTGCTGCCGTTCGGCGGTCAGGCCGCCGCCTTGTGGATACCGCATCCCACTGGCATACCGCAGGGATCAAGGACCGTCAGCTCCTACGACACCACGAGTTCAACCTCAGTAGCCATCGGTACGGTGGCCATGCTGCTGTTCAGTGCCGGCGGTGTGGCCGGCGCGGCCGAGACGGCTCCGACCGCCCAGCCCGACCCCAACGCCGCCCCCTCGACCCGGCCTGCTGCCGGGCCGGAGAAGACCACGCGAGCGGCTGCCGCAGGAGCACGACCGGTGTCGGGCAAGAGCCCGACGGCTGCGCCTCTGTCGCGGAACGCTGCGCCTGGCGGGTTCCAGCGGGTGACGTCTCAGAAGGTCCAGCTCAAGAACAAGGTGACCGACGCGGACGGGGACAAGTCGACGCTGACGTTCGAGGTGTGGACCGCGGACGCGGCAGGCAACCCACTGAAGAAGGTGAGCATCGCCGACAACGAGTGGGGTGTCATCGTCTCCCCCTACGTGGCGTCGGGGACGACGGTCACGGTGGACGTGCCGGTGGGCAAGCTGGCGCTGAACACCAACTATGTCTTCCACACGTCGGCGTTCGACGGCTCCCTGTACGAAACCTCGTGGTCACCGTGGGCGAAGTTCCGCATCGAGCTGCCGGTGGATCTGACGCTGCCGACGCCCGACTACAGTGCGCCCGATCCGACGTCGCTGAACACGCCGCCGAACTACTACCAGACGAAGCCGCTGGGCTCGGCCGGTACGCCGCTGTCAGCGCGCTCGTCGCAGTCGGCGGTGGAGCAGTGCAGTGAGGCGGACGCGGACGGCCGTCAGGTGTGCTTCGGCAAGTCGACGCCGGTGGCCAAGGGCAAGGCACCCAAGAGCGGGGCGAAGACCGCGGGCGCGGCGGCCGCGACGGCCGGGGTGGAGTGGTGTAACACCGACTTCGAAAGCATTCTCGCCACTCGGTTCACCGAGTGCGATGTCAGATCGGTGCCGATCTACATCCGCATGAACGGCACGATCCAGGCCACTGCTCGCTTCATGTTCCTGCGAATGCTTCAGCTCGACGGCCAGAACAGCTTCACCGAGCACCTCACCATCGAGCCCGCGCAGCAGATCCCCCTCGCGTTCCGTGAGATCAACTTCGTGGGGGTGGAGCACCTGTGCCAGGGGTCGTGTACGCCGCAAGAGCCCGATCACAGTGCATGGCAGGGCAAGACGTGGTGGGTGCCGGGCGAGATGCATTCCGCATCGCTGACCACCTCGTACACGTGGGACGCCTCGGTCGCCGGGAAGACGTACCTGTACAAGCCGGATGTGAAGATCGACGCGAACATTCTTCCTGCGGACGGGCAGATCCGCCCGTTCATGACCGGCTACCAGTGGTCGCTGGACTACGACGGCGGCACGGAGGATCTCGACCAGATCCGATGCGACACCACCGACGCCGGACCGGGCACGGGCTGTGTGTTCGTCAATCACGCCCCCACCTACATCTTCAACGCCAAGGCTTTTCCGCAGGCCGCGGCGCACGCGTGGCTGATCCAGAAGGCCACCCCCAAGCATCCGGGTTCGATGGCCGATCAAAAGCCTCTGTACTACATGGGCGACAGTGCGCAGAACTCCCGTAGCCGCAACCGGATCTGCCCCACCGGGTGGGCCGCGGCGAACGGGGACGCCTCCGCCCTGGTGGACGCGTCCGACGCGCTGAACTGTGACGAGTTCGCGTTCGCCTCCACCTACAACAGCGGCGGCATGTCGTCCGCTGAGGGCGGCCTGAACCCCGCCCTGCTCCCGGGCGGGACCACGCCGACGGGTGCGGCGTGCATTGGCACCTACGCCAAGAAGCACGGCAGCATGGTCCACCTGTTCTCCCTGAACGGCACCGACCCCACGTTCAGCGAGGTGTGCGGCCGGTCGGCTATCTCCGGCATGCACAACCAGGAATCCATGGGCAACCACTTCGCGACGTTCATGCGGGACATGCGGATCATGGACAAGGACGCGTACTGGCTGGACACGCGCATGGATGACGGCGGCACCTGCAAATACGGCATCGGCGGCGGTCAGCCGGTGATCTGCAAGTTGGCCGCGGAGTAACACCCCCGGCCCCAACGGCATCGGCCCCCACTCTGCGATCAGGGTGGGGGCCGGCCTCATGTGCGCGGCAGGCGTTCATACCGGGGCGATGAGGATGCCGGGAAGATCACCGGCCTCCACAACGTCCTGGTCGATGGCCACGCCCGTGTAGGCGCCCACGGCGGTGAACACCAGCTCGGGCAGGCGCTCGCCATGCTCCTCGAAGTACGCGACGACTTCGGCCTCACCGGTCTCGGGCATCGACGGGAACACCGCGCCCGCGGCGCCGAGGGCGGCGTCGAGGGCCGAGCCCTGCCCGGTGTCGGTACCGAAGTCGGCCCGGTACGCGCGGGCACCGGGCGCATGGATGATCTGGGCCGGGGGGCTGAAACGGTTGGCGGTCAGGCAGAGGATCTCCTCGCCCTCGCAGGGAAGCATCGACTCGGCCTTGCCCTGGTAGCCAGTCGCCCAGGTCGCCATGCCCCAGTCCTCCAGCACGTACGTCCACGCGCCGCACGTGCCGTACATGACGCGGTTGAGGCGGGGGGAGGGCAGGCCCGGCTGCCCGGCCGGTGCCCGCAGTTCCCTGTACGGGGTGCGGGCGGCGAGTTCGTCGGGGTCGGCGCCCAGGTTGATGAGGAACTCGTCCGTCTCCACGCCTCGGGCCAGGGTCAGCGAGATGCCGCCGAGCATGCCGGGCACGGCCGACGAAGGGGTGTGGTGGTGTGCGCCTATCCATGCGATGCCGTCACTCATGCCGGTCAGGCTATCGGCCGGTACTGGCGGCCCCGGTGGTGGCAACGGGCCCGGACGGCACTACCCGCGCGGCAGCCGTCACAGCGGGCCGGAGAGCGGGCCTTGACCTTTGATCCTGGGCACACGCGACACTGGACCCTGGGGATCTGAGAACGGACATCTCGTGGTCATGAAGAACTACCCGCCGCGGTTCACAGCGGACGCGGTCGCGCTCTACCAGTCGCGGCCCGAAGCGACGATCGAGCAGGTCGCCACCGATCTGGGGATCAACCCCGAGACCCTGCGGAACTGGGTGAGGGACGTCGGCGCGAGCCGGCCCCGGGGACGCCGGGCAGAGCCGGCAGCGGAGCCGCCCACGCCGTTGGAGGCGGGGAACGCCGCCCTGCGCAGGAAGGTCCGTGAGCTGGAGGGAGAACGCGAGATCCTGCGGAAAGCGGCGAAGTATTTCGCCGGGGAGAGGCGCTGGTGAACCGCTTCCGGTTCGTCGCCGACCACCACCGCCGCTACGGCGTGAAGCGGCTGTGCACCATCCTGGACGTCTCCCGCTCCAGCTTCTACCACTGGCGTGCGACAGCCGCGGACCGGGCAGCGAGGCAGGCCGGTGACGCCGTTCTCGCCGCACGAATACGGGCCGTGCACCGCGAGTCGGACGGCACCTACGGCGTCCCCAGGACCACCGCCGAACTCCGCGAGGCGGGCGAGCAGGTCAACCACAAGCGCCTCGCGCGCGATGCGGAGCATCAATCTGGCCGGCGTGCGGCTGCGGCGCAGACACCGCACCACCATCGCGGACCCGGCAGGGGTGAAGGACCAGGACCTGATCGGCCGCGCCTTCACCGCGCGTGAGCCGAACAGGAAGTACGTCGGCGACATCACCCATCTCCCGGTGGACGGCGGGAAGTTCCTGTATCTGGCCACTGTCATCGACCTCGCCTCCCGCCGCCTGGCCGGCTGGGCTCTGGCCGATCACCTGCGCGCCGATTTCGTCATCGACGCCTGGCCGTCGCCGAGCTCACCCGCGGCGGCCTCACCGGAGCGGTCCTGCACACCGCTCACGGAGCCCAGTACACCAGCGCCGCCTTCGCCGACACCTGCCGCACAGCGGGCGTCCGGCACTCCATGAGCGCGGTCGGCAGCTCGGCGGGCAACGCGCTCGCCGAGTCCTTCAACGCGACGTTCAAACGCGAGACCCTCCAGAGTCGAAAGAGCTGGTCCAGCGAGCGCGAGGCCCGCCTCGACGCGTTCCGCTGGCTGCACCGCTACAACACCCGACGCCGCTACTCCCGCCTCGGGCACCGCAGCCCGATCGTCTACGAGAACACCTTCCGAACAACATCGACTACGCTGACGCCAGCCGCACAACCCGTGCCCAGGACTCGGGGGGCAAGGCCCGACGGTGCGCCCACCGATCCCGGCTGTCGGGACTGTAAATCGTTCGGCCCTGTCTCACATCCGGTGGTGACGGAGAGTCGCGAGGGTCGTTGATGTCCGTGTGAAGGATGTCGACGAGCTTGTCCAGACAGTGTTCTCGGGGCTGTCCCCGCTGGTCATCGAGGATGTGA
>NZ_JBKJFM010000258.1:0-4452 GCF_046614825.1 Streptomyces nanhaiensis | reverse complement strand
CCCGCGCCCGCGCGGCCTTCGGCGCGCACGGCGCGCTGGAGCCGCTCGCCGCCGAACTGGGCCGTGCGGCACATGAGTTCCTGGAGCGCGCCGGGCTGCCGGCGCCCTCGCGCCCGGCCGCGGTGGGGGCGTATCTGGCCGAGGAACTGGCCTTCAGCGGCGGCCGGTTCGCCGTCGGCCCCGCCGCCCGCGCCCTGCTGGACGGCTTCCACGCCTCGCTGGGCGGCGCTCAGTCGGCCCCGGCCAAGGAGTTCGCCGAGGACCTGCGGGCGCTGGGCGGCCGATCGCCGGGGGAGCCGGGGCGGCCCGCGGCCCTCCACCAGCTCGCGACGGCCTGGCTGGGCGCGTACGCCGGGTCCGCGGCCCGGGAAGGACGGGAAGGACGCGAGGACGGGCGTGACGCCGCGCCGTCCCCCGACCTGCCCGAGGCCGTCGCCGTCGCCCTGTGCGGCGAGGCGCTGGAGCACCGGGACGTCGACGCCCCGCTGACCGCCGTCGTCACCGGGCTGCTGGGCACCCATCCGCGGATCACCGGCGGCGCCCTGCCGCTGCGCCTGGACGAGTTCCTCGCCCGCACCGAGGAGTTCCGCGCCGTCCGCGTCCCGGCCCACCGCGCCTACACCCGGCGCCGGGCCGAACTGCTGGACGCCGAGCGCGAGCGGCTGCGGCTGGACGCGTACGTGCCGCGCGTGCTGCCCGCGTTCGTCCGCAACCGCCTCATCGACGAGGTCTACCTGCCGCTGATCGGCGACAACCTCGCCAAGCAGCTCGGCACGGCGGGGGAGGACCGCCGCACCGACAGCCAGGGCCTGCTCCTGCTGCTCTCCCCGCCCGGCTACGGCAAGACGACGCTGATGGAGTACGTCGCCGCCCGCCTGGGCCTGGCCTTCGTCCGCGTCGACGGCCCGGCGCTGGGCCACCGCACCACCTCCCTGGACCCGGCCGCCGCACCGGACGCCACCGCGCGGCGCGAGGTCGAGAAGATCAACTTCGCGCTGGAGACGGGCAGCGACGTCCTGCTCCACCTCGACGACGTCCAGCACACCTCGCCGGAGCTGCTCCAGCGCTTCATCCCGCTGTGCGACGCCCAGCGCCGCCTGGACGGAGTGCGGTTCTCCGACGGCCGGCCGGCCACGTACGACCTGCGCGGCAAGCGGTTCGCGGTGTGCATGACGGGCAACCCCTTCACCGAGTCCGGCGCCCGCTTCCGCGTCCCGGACATGCTCGCCAACCGCGCGGACGTGTGGAACCTGGGCGACGTCCTGTCCGGCCGGGAGGAGCTGTTCGCGTTCAGCCACATCGAGAACTCCCTCACCGCCAACCCGGTGCTGGCGCCCCTGGCCTCGCGCGAACGCGCCGACACCGAGCTGCTGGTGCGGCTGGCCGCCGGTGATCCGGCGGCTCGCGCCGACCACCTGTCCCACCCGTACGCGCCCGCCGAACTGGAGCAGGTGCTGGGCGTGCTGCGCGGGCTGCTGCGGGTGCGGCGCACGGTGCTGGCGGTCAACGCCGCCTACATCGCCTCCGCGTCCGGCGACGAGGCGGCCCGCACCGAGCCGCCGTTCCGCCTCCAGGGCTCCTACCGCGACACGGGGAAGCTGGCCGGGCGCCTGGCGCCGGTGATGACGGAGGAGGAGGTCGAGGCGCTGATCGACGACCACTACACGGCCGAGGCCCGCACGCTGTCGGCGGACGCCGAGGCGAACCTGCTCAAACTCGCCGAGCTGCGCGGCCGTATGACGCGCGAGCAGGAGCGGCGCTGGCGGGAGGTGAAGGAGGCGTTCCGCACCCGTGCGGCCCGCACCGGGAGTGCCGCCGGCGCGGCGGAGACGGTTCCGGAGTCCGTCCCGCAGACGATTCCGGGGGCGGCTCCGGAAGCGGTTCGGGAAGCGGTTCCGGAAGCGGTGGCGGCGGGAGGTGCGGCGCTGTGAGGGGCCGGCTCCGGCGCGGTGCCGCCCGCGCCCGGTGGAACGGGGCGCAGTACGTCCACGACGAGGCGGACCGGGCCCGGGAGAAGGCGAGGGTCGCCGAGGGCCTGGGCCGCGCCGTGTACGGACGCCGCAGGGCGCTGGGCATCTCCCAGACGGAGCTGGCCTGCCGCGCGGGCATGAGCCAGCCGCAGGTCTCCCGACTGGAGCTGGGCGGCGGCATGCCGACCCTGGCGGTGCTCGCCCGGCTGGCCAGAGCCCTGGACGCCTCCTTCGCGCTCACCTTCGAAGGCGGCGAGCCGCGCGTGGTGTTCGAGCCGCTGGAGGGGCCCGCCCTCGCGGATCCGGCCCCTGCCGATCCGGCCTCCGCGGATCCCGTCCCGCCCGCCGTCCGGATCGGTACGCAGTGGCATATGACGATCGCGGAGAGTGGCACGAAGGCCGGGACAGGTGCGGTGAGATGCTCCTAGAGTGCCGGTATGACCGACAGCCGGGAGGGTGCCGCACCGGCCTTCCGCGTGCCCGGCCGGCAACCGGGGCGGCACGCCCCGCAGGCGCGTCCCGCACGGACCCCGCGGGCCCCGTGCGGTCCGCTTCCCCCGCGGTCTCCGGCCCTACGCGCAGGAGGCCGGTGCGGCGCCCTCCGCCGTCCCGGTGGCCTTCGCGGCCTCCAGGGCCGCGCGCAGCGCGCGGATGCTGGTCAGCCGGCGGTCGGCGGCCGGAGGCACGATCCAGTGCAGGCCCGGCGGACGGGTGCTGGCGGCGTCGGGCACGACGACGTAGGAGCCGCGGCCCAGCACACGGGTGCCGGGCAGCTCCCAGCGCTCGGCGGCCCTGGGCGGGATGAGGAAGTACATCCGCGACCGGTCCCAGTCCCCCTCCGGCATTCCGCCCTGGACGCGCCCCTCCGCGGGCAGGTCGGCGATGACCGGGCCGGGCGGCCGGTCGCCGTGGCGCAGCAGCGCGTCGAGCACCCGCAGCCCCGTCCGCCCCGGTATCCGCACCGCGTCCCACCAGGTGCCCGCGGGCACGGCGCGGTGCGTCCCGCCGTAGGGCAGCCAGCTCGGCCGGGCGGCGGGCGGTATCGCCTGGAAGGGGCCGGGCACCAGGGCCGCCGGGCGCGGGTCGGGCGTGCAGGGGGTGCCGGCCAGCCGGATGCGGCCGCCTCCCTCGCGCTTGACCTGCCGCAGCGCCACGTCGGAGTCCAGCAGCAGGTCGGACAGCCCGCCCGGGGCGGGGTCGGCCGGATCCCAGACGGCGATGCCGAGCGAGACGGTCTGCCCGGTGATGGTCACGGTGGTGCCGCGGCTGACCGGGGCCGGCACGGACATCTCCCGCACGCCCTGCTGGACGAGCCGGGCCGCGGCCATCGCCTCCTCGGGGCCGGCGCCGGGCAGCAGGGCCAGGAGCTCGTCGCCCGCGTGGCCTCCGTAGCGCCCGCAGACCGCGTCCCCGGCCGAGCTCTGGACGGCGTTCCCCACACGGCGCAGCACGTCCGCCGCGGCGCGCAGCACGGCGTCCCCGGCGAGATGGCCGTAGGTGTCGTTGACGGACTTGAAGCGGTCGAGGTCGCCCAGCAGCAGTGCGAGCGGCCTGTGCTGCCGGCGGGCGGAGGCGAGGGCCTGGGAGGCCCTGATCTCCCAGGCCCTCCTCACCAGCAGCCCGGTGAGGTCGTCGGTCAGGGGGTGATGGCCGCCTCCCGGACAGCACGAGGGGGACGGCGCGTGCTCCTCGGTCGTCCTCGGCGCAGTACTCATCGATCCCCTTCTCCCCCGGTCGTGCGGTCCGGCGCATGGGCGGTGGTGAACCTGCGGTTGAACTGTTCACCATTCAACTCAACTGGTAGTTGAGCGAATGCGATGAGTGAGTTTAGGCTCCTGAATGACCGGGCTGTCAACTCCCGTCCGGTCGGCAGGAGTTATGATGCGGTGACGGCTCCTGGTCGGTTCCGGTGTGGTGGAGGTGGATGCGGTGTCCGACCACCCGCGGGGATCGGACGCTGGCGGAGAGACTCGACCGGCTCTTCGACACCGTCCGCCCGGAGGGCCCCAAGGGCCGCCGGTACACCAACGAGGAGGTCGCCACCGCCGTCAAACGCGCGGAGCCCGGTGTCCGGGTGGGCGGCGCCTATCTGTCCGCCCTGCGCAAGGGCACCAAGAAGAACCCCTCCACCGAGCTCCTGACGGCCCTGGCCCGCTTCTTCGGCGTCCCCGCCTCCTACTTCCTGGACGAGCGAGCCGCGACCCGGACCGACGCCGAGATAGAACTCGCCAGGGTGGCACACAACATGGGCGTCAGAAAGCTCGCCCTGCGCGCCCTGGAGCTGTCCCCCGAGGGGCTCGCGGCCGTGACGAGGATCGTCGAGCACGTCCTGGAGAGCGAGCCCGGAGCGCGTACGCGGCAGGAGGAGCAGCCGCCCCCCGGCGCGGCGCCGCCGGACGGCCGGCCCGCCGAGCACTGACCGCGCCCCGGCCCGCCCGATGCGGTCCGGACTGGGGCACCTGCGGAACTGACTTGCCACCAA
>NZ_JBKJFM010000257.1:0-4465 GCF_046614825.1 Streptomyces nanhaiensis | reverse complement strand
GTGGCCGCGGTCTCGGCCGCCCTCGCCCTGGCCGTGCTGCTGAGCCTGGCCGTCGGCAGCCGCGCCATCGCGCCGGGCGCGGTCTACGAGGCGCTGGTGCACGGCGGCGACGGCCCCGCCGCCCAGGTGGTGCGGACGATGCGCGCCCCGCGCACCCTGCTGGCGGTGCTGGTCGGCGCCGCGCTCGGGCTGGCCGGCTGCGTGATGCAGGGCCTGACCCGCAACCCGATCGCCGAGCCCGGCATCCTCGGTGTCAGCCAGGGCGCGGCACTGGGTGTCGTCCTGGCCATCGCCTTCGCCGGGGTGCACACGCTCTCCGGGTACGTCTGGTTCGCCTTCGCGGGCGCGGGCGCGGCGGGGGCGGCCGTCTACGCGATCGCCGCGCGGGGGCGCGAGGGCGCCACGCCGGTACGCCTGGCGCTGGCCGGGGCCGCAGTCAACGCGCTGCTGTACTCGGTGGTGGCGGGGGTGCTGACGACACGGGCAGCGGCCCTGGACGAGTTCCGCTTCTGGCAGGTCGGCTCGGTCGCCGGACGCGGCACGGAGGTGATCGGGCAGGTCTCGCCGTTCCTGGCGACGGGCGCGCTGCTGGTGCTGGCCGTCGCGCGCGGTCTGGACGCCCTGGCGCTGGGCGAGGACATGGCCAGGGGCCTGGGGCAGAACACCGCGGCCGTACGGATCACCGGCGGCCTCGGGGCCACCGTCCTGACCGGCGCCGGGGTCGCCGCCGCCGGCCCCATCGCCTTCGTCGGCCTGGCCGTCCCCCACCTGGCCCGCGCCCTCGTCGGCTCCGACCACCGCTGGCTGCTGCCCACGGCCGCGCTGCTGGGCCCGGTGGTACTGCTGGTGTCGGACGTGGCCGGGCGGGTCGTGGTGCCGCCGGGCGAGGTGCCGGCGGGCGTGATGACGGCGCTGATCGGCGTGCCGTTCCTGGTGGCGCTGGTGCGCGGCCGGGCCGGGAAGGCGGTGGGGCCGTGACCGCGCCCGGCACCGTGAGCGAGACGCCCCGCGGGGTACCGGGCCGCGAGGCGCCCGTCAGACCCCCGGGGTACGGCCTGGTGCGCCGCGGGCGCGCCTCGTTCCTGCTCCACCGCCGGTCGGCGGCGGTGACGGCCGCCCTCGCCGCCGCGCTGGCCGCGGCCGTCGTCGCGTCGCTCTGCCTCGGCGAGACGGCCACCGCGCCCGCCGAGGTGGTACGGGTGCTGCTGGGGCTGCCGTCGCCGGACGAACTGGTCGTGGGCACGCTGCGGCTGCCGCGTGTGGTCCTCGGGCTGATGGTGGGCGCCGCGCTCGGGGTGGCGGGCGGGCTGATCCAGACCGTCGCCCGCAACCCCCTGGCCAGTCCGGAGATCATCGGCGTCACCCACGGCGCCGCGGCCGTGACCGTCGGCGCGATGACCTTCGGCCTGACCTCGTACGCCCTGCTGCCCTACCTCTCCGTGGCGGGCGGGATGCTCGCCGCCGCGCTGGTCTACGTCTTCGCCTGGCGGCGCGGCCTCGGCGCGGCCCGCTTCGTGCTGATCGGCCTGGGCTTCTCCGTGGCGCTGCGCTCGGTCACCCAGCTGTTCATGACCAAGGGCGACTTCCTCGCCGCCCAGCAGGCCCAGGTGTGGATGACCGGCTCGCTCAACGGGCGGGGCTGGGAGCAGGCCGCGCCCCTGGGCTGGGCGCTGCTGGCCGCGCTGCCCGCCGTGCTGTGGTGCGCCCGCGCCCTGCGCCGGGCGGCGCTGGACGACGACACCGCCACCGCCCTGGGCGTACGGCTGGGCCGCGTGCGGCTGGGGCTGACGGCCACCGGCGTCGTCCTGGCCTCGGTGGCCACCGGGGCGGCCGGACCGGTGGACTTCGTGGCGCTGCTCTCCCCGCAGATCGCCCGCCGCCTGACGCGCACCGCGCAGATCCCGCTGCTCGCCACGGCCCTGCTGGGTGCCCTCGTCGTCACCCTCGGCGACCTGCTGGCCCGCAGGCTCCTGGCGCCGGTGGAGCTGCCGGTCGGGGTGTTGACGGCGGCGATCGGGGCCCCCTACCTCGTCTGGCTGATCGCCCGCGGCCGCACCGGAGGAAGACCATGACGGACACCACCACCGCGCCCGCGGCGGCCGACGGGCCGGACGCGCCCGCGAGCCGGCTGTCGGCCCGGGACCTGACCCTCGCCTACGAGAGCCGCACGGTCGTCGACGGCCTCGACCTCGACGTGCCGGACGACCGCGTCACCGTCGTCGTCGGCCCCAACGCCTGCGGCAAGTCCACCCTGCTGCGGGCGCTGGGCCGGCTGCTGCGGCCCCGGCGCGGCGCGGTGCTGCTGGACGGCCGGGAGCTGGACCGGGTGCCCACCCGCGCGGTCGCCCGCTCCCTCGGGCTCCTCCCCCAGGCGCCGGTCGCGCCCGAGGCGATCACCGTCGCCGACCTCGTCGCCCGGGGCCGCCAGCCCCACCAGCGCTGGTGGCAGCAGTGGTCGGAGGCCGACGAGCGGGCCGTCACCGACGCCATGGACGGCACCGGCGTCACCGAACTGGCCGACCGCTCCGTGGACGAGCTGTCGGGCGGACAGCGGCAGCGGGTGTGGATCGCCATGGCGCTCGCCCAGGAGACCGAGCTGCTGCTGCTCGACGAGCCGACGACGTACCTCGACATCGCCCACCAGGTGGAGGTCCTCGACCTGGTGCGGCGGCTCAACCGGGAGCGGGGCCGCACGGTCGTGATGGTCCTGCACGACCTCAACCAGGCCGCCCGCTACGCCGACCACCTCGTCGCGATGCGCGGGGGCCGGATCGTCGCGCAGGGCCCGCCCGCGAGGACCGTCGACGCCGCGCTGGTCCGCGAGGTCTTCGGCCTGGAGGCCGTGGTGGTGCCCGACCCGGTGACGGGCGGCCCCCTCGTCGTCCCCGGCGCGCCCGCCTCCGCCGCTCCCGGCGCCCCCGTCACTCCCGCTTCCGTCCCCGTCAGCACGCGAAAGGCTTCCCCGTGACCCTCACCCGCCGCCGTACGACCGCCGCCGGCGCCGCCGCGCTGGCACCCGTCCTCGCCCTCGCCCTGTCCGCCTGCGGCGGCTCCGGGAACGACACCGCCGGGGAGACCCGGACGGTGATGACCGCCCACGGGGAGGTGAAGGTCCCCGCCGACCCCGAGCGCGTGGTCGTCCTCGACACCGCGGAGCTGGACTCGGCCATAACCCTGGGCGTCAAGCCCGTCGGCTCCACCCGCTCCGACGTGGCCTCCGGCTTCCTGAAGTACCTGCCCAAGGAGAAGGTCGAGGGCATCGAGAACGTCGGCAACATCGCCGCGCCCAACCTGGAGAGGATCGCGGCGCTCGAGCCGGACCTGATCCTGGGCAGCGACATCCGCGACAAGGACCGCTACGACGAGCTGTCGAAGATCGCCCCGACCGTCTTCACCGAGTCCACCGGCGCCCCCTGGAAGGAGAACTTCCTGGTACATGCCAACGCCCTCAACCGGCAGGACGAGGCGGAGAAGGTGATCGACGCGTACGAGGCGAAGACGGCCGAGGTCACCGAGGCGCTCGGCGGCGAGAAGGAGGCCCGGAAGCTGACGGTGAGCGTCGTCCGCTTCGTGGAGGGGGCCGACACCCGCGTCTACGGCAGGCAGAACTACATCGGCTCGATCCTCGCCGACATCGGAGTGAGCCGCCCGGCCATCGCCGACAAGGCCCCCGACGGCTTCTCGGTCGACGTCAGCCCGGAGAAGGTCGACCGGGGCGACGCGGACGTCGTCTTCTACACCTCCTACGGCGACCCGGCGAAGTCCGGCGAGGACAAGGCCGTCGGCGGCGCGCTGTGGAAGGGCATGGAGGCTGTGGAGAACGGCCGCGCCCACCGCGTGGACGACGAGACCTGGATCCAGGGCATCGGCTACACGGCCGCGGACACGATCCTGGATGAGATGAAGGAACTGCTCACCAGGGATTCCGGCGGCTCCGAGGGCTGATCTCCGGCACCAGGCCTCCGGCCCCACGTCTCCGCTCTCCCCGCGGCCGGGACGGGCCCACCGCGGCCCGGGGGGGGGACGCCATGCCTTTGAGGGCGCCGCCGGGCGGCGTGTGCGACGGCTACCCCTTCGGCCTGCGCGCCCGCCACAGCAGGTAGAGGGCGCTGGCGACGGCCGCGGCGCGCAGCGCCCAGGGCCAGGAGGCGGTGATCGCATCCCCCAGAGCGCCCTCGGCTGTCGGCTCCCCCCAGCGGCCCTCGGTGCGGCCCCACAGCCACACCAGCCCGGCGGCGGCGACCGTACCGGGCACGACCGCCACCGCCCACTTGGCCTCCTGGCGGCTCAGCCGGGGCGACCACCATGCGGCCAGCCAGCCCAGGCCGAGCGGGATCAGCGAGCCCATGACCGCGCCCGCCACCAGCAGGGCGGCGGCCGCCAGTTCCACGGCGCCGCCGGCGCGCGGCACGCGGGCCGTACGCGGAGCACCACCCGCTGTCCCGGCCGTACGCGGGCGCAGCGG
>NZ_JBKJFM010000256.1:0-4553 GCF_046614825.1 Streptomyces nanhaiensis | reverse complement strand
CCGAGGGGCTGGCGTTGTTCGACGCGGCATGCGAGTCGGGTGAGGCGCATCTGCTGCCGATCCGGCTCGACGTCCGGGCGCTGCGGCGACGGGCCGACGACGGGGAACCCGTACCTGCGTTGCTGCGGGGGCTCGCCCAGCGTCGGGTGCGGCGTAGCACCGCGGAGGCCGGCAATCGGCGGCCCACGGAGCTGTCGCTCGCCGAGCGGCTCGGCCGGGTGTCTGGCGAGCGGCGGACGCAAGCTCTGGAGGATCTGGTGGTCGCGCAGGTGGCGGCCGTGCTCGGGCACGCGTCGACGGCCGCGATCGAGCCGGACCGTGCCTTCAAGGACATCGGGTTCGACTCGTTGACCGCGGTCGAGCTGCGCAACCGGCTCAACACGGCCACCGGGCTGCGACTGCCCGCCACGCTCGTCTTCGACCAGCCGACTCCGCAGGCGATCGCCCGGTATGTGGAGCGGAAGCTGTTCCCGCAGGAGAGCGCGCAGGCTCCCGTCCCGGCCGCGCAGGACTTGGTCCACGACGTCCGCGCCATCGACGTGGACGCGATCGACGAAATGGATGTCGACCTCCTCATCAACCTTGCCTTCGACGGCGACAACGCCGGAACCGACGCGGAGCGTGAGTGACCTCATGAGCAACCCCAACGACAAGGTCGTCGCCGCCCTGCGGGCGTCCCTCAAGGAGACCGAGCGGCTACGGCAGCACAACCGCGAACTCACCGAGCGCGGCCGGGAGCCGATCGCGATCGTCGCGATGAGCTGCCGCTACCCCGGCGGTGTACGCACCCCGGAGGACCTGTGGCGGCTGGTGGCCGCGGGCGAGGACGCGGTGTCGGAGTTCCCGACGGACCGAGGCTGGGACCTGGACGGGCTGTATGACCACGGCGGATTCCTATACGACGCGGCCGAGTTCGACGCGGGCTTCTTCGGGATTTCACCGCGCGAGGCCCTGGCCATGGACCCGCAGCAGCGGCTCCTCCTGGAGACCTCCTGGGAGGCCGTGGAACGAGCCGGCATCGACCCGCGCACCCTGCGCGGCAGCCGTACGGGCGTCTTCGCCGGAGTCATGTACCACGACTACGGCACGCTGGTCGGTGTGTCGCCGGACGCCGTCGAGGGCTATGTCTACAACGGCAGCGCGGGCAGCGTCGCCTCCGGCCGGGTGTCCTACACGCTCGGCCTGGAGGGGCCGGCGGTGACGGTCGACACGGCCTGTTCCTCCTCGCTGATCGCCCTGCATCTGGCCGTGCAGTCGCTGCGTAACGGTGAGTGCTCCCTGGCGCTCGCCGGTGGCGTGGCGGTGATGTCGACGCCGACGCTGTTCGACGAGTTCAGCCGGGGCCAGGGGCACGGGCTGGCGCCGGACGGCCGGTGCAAGGCGTTCGCGGACAGCGCCGACGGCACCAGCCTGTCGGAGGGCGTGGGTCTGCTGTTGCTGGAGCGGCTGTCGGACGCCCGCCGCAACGGCCACCCGGTACTGGCGGTGGTGCGTGGCAGCGCGGTGAACCAGGACGGCGCGAGCAACGGCCTCACCGCCCCGAACGGGCCCGCGCAGGAGCGCGTGATCCGCCAGGCCCTCGCCAGTGCCGGGCTGACCGGCGCGGACGTCGACGTCGTCGAGGCCCACGGCACCGGCACGACCCTCGGCGACCCCATCGAGGCACAGGCCCTCCTCGCCACCTACGGCCAGGACCACACTCCCGAACAGCCCCTCTGGCTCGGCTCGCTGAAGTCCAACATCGGACACACCCAGGCCGCAGCCGGCGTCGGCGGAGTCATCAAGATGGTCATGGCCATGCGCCACGGCCTCCTCCCCCGCACCCTCCACGTCGACACACCCTCCACCCACGTCGACTGGGACTCCGGCGCCGTGTCCCTGCTGACCGAGGAGCGGCCCTGGCCGGCCGCCGACCGGCCGCGCCGTGCGGCGGTGTCGTCCTTCGGCGTGAGCGGCACAAACACACACGCGGTACTGGAAGAGCCTCCGGCGGAGGAGGCCTCCGAGGACGCGCCGGAGCGCGGGGCCGGGATGCCGGTCGTGCCGTGGGTGCTGTCCGCGAGGTCGGCGGACGCGTTGCGCGAACAGGCCGCACGGGTACGGGAGATCGCCCGGGAAACCGACCCGGTCGATGTCGGGTTCTCGCTCGCCACGGGGCGTTCGGTGTTCGAGCACCGGGCGGTGCTGCTGCACTCCGGTGGTGGGCTCGACGCGGCCCTCGCGGCGCTCGTCGGGGAGTCGGACGGCGCACCGGGGCTGGTGGCGGGCGCGGGCCACCGGGCCGCCCGTACGGCCTTCCTCTTCACGGGACAGGGCAGCCAGCAACCGGGGATGGGCCGTGAACTCTACGCCGCCTACCCGGTGTTCGCCGAGGCCTTCGACGAGATCTGCGCCTGCCTTGACCCGTACCTGGAACGCCCGCTGCGTGAGGTCGTGTTCGCCGAGCCCGGCACCCCCGAGGCGGCGCTGCTCGACCGGACGCAGTACACCCAGGCTGGTCTGTTTGCCGTAGAGGTGGCGCTGTTCCGGCTGGTCGAGGCGTGGGGGTTGCGGCCCGCTGCGCTGCTGGGCCACTCCGTCGGCGAGCTGGCGGCGGCGCATGTGTCGGGGGTGTTCACCCTGCCGGACGCGTGCGCGCTGGTGGCTGCTCGCGGTCGGCTGATGGAGGAGCTGCCGGCGGGCGGGGCGATGGTGTCCGTGCGGGCCACCGAGGACGAGATCGTGGAGGTGCTGGCCGGGCGCACGGAGCGTGTGTCGGTCGCGGCCGTCAACGGGCCGCAGTCCGTCGTCGTGTCCGGCGACGAGGATGCGGTGCTCGCCGTGGCCGCCGAACTCGCCGAGCGGGGACGCCGTACCAAGCGGCTCAATGTCAGCCATGCCTTCCACTCACCCCGTATGGACGCCATGCTGGAGGAGTTCCGGGCGGTTGCCGACCCGCTGCGGTACAGCGATCCGCTGATCCCGATCGTCTCCGATGTGACCGGCCGTACGGCGACCGCCGAGGAGCTGACCGACCCGGACTACTGGGTACGCCATGTTCGTCAGGCGGTGCGTTTCGCCGACGGCATGCGAACGCTGGGCGAGTTGGGCATCGGTAGCTGCCTCGAACTCGGCCCCGGCGGCGTGCTCTCCGGGATGGGCGAGGACTGCCTGCCGGGCGACGCGGCGGTCTTCGCCGCCGCTCTGCGCCGGGATCGCGCCGAGCCGGTCTCGGTCGTGGAGGCGGTGGCGACGGTGTTCGCCCGCGGTGCCCGCGTCGACTGGGCGGCGCTGTTCGCCGCCAGCGACGCACGGCGGGTGGAGCTGCCGACCTACCCCTTCCAACGGCAGCGTTACTGGCCGAAGGCCGCGTCCGGCGCGGCCGGGGACGTACGCTCGCTGGGCCTGGACGCGGTGGACCATCCGCTGCTGGGTGCCGTGCTGGAGAGCACGGACGGCGACGAGCTGCTGTTCACCAACCGGGTCTCGCTCGCCAGCCAGCCGTGGATTCGCGGCCATCGCGTCGAGGGCGCCACCTTGCTGCCGGGCACCGCGCTGGCGGAACTCGCCGTACGGGCCGGGGACCGGGCCGGTTGCCCGCTATTAGAGGAACTGACCCTCGAAGCACCGCTGGTGCTGTCCGAGGACGGCGGGCTACGGCTCCGGGTGCGGGTCGGCGCCGCCGACGAGTCCGGCCGGCGCCCGCTGACCGTGCACGCGCGGCCCGACGGGGACGCGGCGCAGGACGGCCTGCCCTGGACGCGGCATGCCGGCGGCACCCTGGGCCCGGACCGCCTTGACTCCGGCCCCGGGGTTGACCTGAGCGGCAACTGGCCGCCGGCCGGGGCGCAGCCGCTCGACCTCGAAGGCCGCTACGAGCGGTTCCGGGAGAACGGCTTCGAGTACGGCCCTCAGTTCCAGGGGCTGCGAGCGGCATGGCGGCTCGGTGACGAGGTCTTCGCCGAGGTCGTTCTGTCGGAGGAATTGGTCGGGGACGCCGGGGACTTCGAGCTGCATCCCGCCCTGTTCGATGCCGCACTGCAGACGGTCGGCCTCACAGACCCGGACGAGGACGGCGCGGCGGCACTGATGCCGTTCTCGTGGCGGGGCGTACGCCTCCATGCCACGGGTGCCACCGTGCTCCGCGTACGGCTGGCCGGGACCGGTCAGGACGAGGTACGGCTCGACGCCGCGGACGCACTGGGCAACCCGGTCCTGACGGTCGACTCGCTGGCACTGCGACCGCTGTCCGGCGGGACGGCGGGTTCCGCTGTCGCGGCTGTAGTGCGGGACGCGTTGTTCCGTGTGAAGTGGGTGCAGGTCGATGCCGCGCAGTCGGAGGTTCCTGAGGCGGTCTGGCTGTCCACTGACGAGGGGCTTCCCGCCCTTCCCGGTGCTCCCGACGTCGTGATCGCTCCTTGTCCGTCCGGTGAACGGGCTTCCCTACACGGGGCGTTGGGTCTGGTTCAGGGGTGGCTGGCGGACGAGCGTTTCACCGATTCCCGGCTGGTGCTGCTCACCCGCAACGCCGTCGTCACCTCACCCGAGGACACCCCCAACCTGGAACACACCTC
>NZ_JBKJFM010000255.1:0-4607 GCF_046614825.1 Streptomyces nanhaiensis | reverse complement strand
CCTCCCTGCTGCCGGCGCACTCGGTGGTCAGGCGCGGGCCGCCGGCCGCCGGGGACCTCGTCCTCGCGGCCTGAAGCGCACGCTCCCCCGCTCTCCCGAGTCACGGGTGGGGTGCGCGTACCGCCGCGCGCCATGCCCTGGCTCGTCCGGCCGGGAGGCCCGACGCCTCCCCGACCCAGCGCGGTCGCGGCCGGAGAGCGCCCCCATGCCTCATGAGGAGTGTCCTTCAGCATGCAGTCCACGACACCGTCCGCCGTGCCGTCCGTCCGCCGCCTCGCCGCGGCCGGCGCCGTCGCGGCCGCCCTCGCGCTCGCCGCCGCCGGTCCCGCCGCCGCCCACGTCTCCGTCAACCCCGACGAGGCCGAGCAGGGCGGCTACACGACGATCGACGTCAAGGTCCCCAACGAGCGGGACGACGCCTCCACGGTCAAGGTGGAGCTCACCTTCCCCGCCGACCACCCGCTCGCCTCGGTGATGCCCCAGCCGGTGCCCGGCTGGAAAGTGAAGGTGACGAGGACCGAGCCGGCCGAGCCCGTGGAGGCCCACGGCCGGAAGCTCACCGAGGTGCCCTCCAGGATCACCTGGACGGAGACCGGCGGCGGCATCGAGCCGGGCACCTTCCAGCAGTTCCCCGTCTCCGTCGGAAAGCTCCCCGAGGACACCGACCGGCTCGTCCTCAAGGCCGTCCAGACGTACAGCAACGACGAGGTCGTGCGCTGGATCGAGGAGCCGCCCGCCGAAGGGGGCGAGGAGCCGGAGCACCCGGCGCCCGTGCTGAACCTCGTCCCGCCCGCCGAGGGCGGGGACGGCCACGGCGGCACCGACGCCGACGCCGAGTCCGGTGCCGAGTCCGGTGCGGATGCCGACCAGGCCGGCGCCGGGACCACCGCCCGCGACGAGGCCGGCGGCGCGGCGGACACCTCCGACACCACCGCGCGCGTCCTCGCCGCCACCGGAATCGTCCTCGGGGCCGGCGGCATCGCCTACGGAGTCCTGGCCGGACGCCGCCGCACCTCCTGACACCCGGCCGCCCCCGGAGGGGCCCGCCCCTCCCGGCGGACCCCTCCGGGCCCGCGGCCGCAGCCCACCACCGCAAGGAAGAAAGAACCCTCATGCACCACACTCCGCGCCACCACTCCCGGCGCGCCCGCCGGGCCCTCGGGCTCGCCCTCGCCGCCGTACTGATCACCGGAGGCGCCACCGCCTGCGGCACCTCCGGCGACGGCGGCTCCGGCGCCTCCGGCGACGCGGCGGCCTCCGCGGACGCGGGCGGCGGCCCCAAGCGGGGCGTCGTCCTCGACAACCCCTTCGAGAAGCCGGAACTGGTCCTCACCGACACCGACGGCGAGACCTACGACCTGGTCGAGGAGACCAGGGGCCGCCCCACCCTGATCTACTTCGGCTACACCCACTGCCCCGACGTGTGCCCCCTGACGATGAGCAACATCGCCGTCGCCAAGTCCAAGCTGCCCGAGGCCGAGCAGGAGAAGCTGCGGGTCGTCTTCGTCACCTCCGACCCCGAGCGCGACACCCCCGAGTCGCTCGGCGAGTGGCTGCGCGCCCAGGACCCCGACTTCATCGGCCTCACCGGCGACTTCGAGAAGATCCAGGCCGGCGCCCGCTCCCTGGGCATCGCCCTGGAGCCGCCGGTCGAGGACGAGAACGGCGACGTCGTCTCCTCCCACGGCACCCAGGTCCTGGCCTTCCTGCCCGAGGACGACAGGGCGCACGTCCTCTACACCGAGGACGTGCCCGTCGAGACCTACGAGAAGGACCTGCCCGCACTCGCCGAAGGGAAGCTGCCGTGAACCGCCGGAGCGACCGTCCCGTCCGCCGGGCCCTCGGGCTCGCCCTCGCCGCCGCACTGATCACCGGAGGTGCCACCGCCTGCGGCGCCTCCTCCGGTCCGGAGCTGACCGTGGAGGGCGCCTACGTGCCCGAGCCGGTCACCGCCGAGCGGGCGGGCGGCTTCCTGGTCGTGCGCAACGACGGCGACACCGCCGACCGGCTCGTCTCGGCCGCCAGCGACATCTCCGGCGACGTGCAGATACACGAGACCTCCAACGGGCGGATGCGGCGGGTGGACTCCCTGACCGTGCCCGCCAACGGCACGCTGGAGCTCAGCCGGGGCGGCAACCACCTGATGTTCATGGATCTGGAGCGCAAGCCCGCCGAGGGCGAGAAGGTCTCGGTGGAGCTGCGCTTCGAGAAGTCCGACCCGATCACCGTCGAGGTGCCGGTCGAGGCGGCCAACCACGTCCCCGACGGCTCCGGGCACTCCGGTCACTCCGGGCACTCCGAGTAGTGAGGCAGGTACCGCCGCCATGACCACCACCGCTCCCCGCGCCCTGCCGAGGCCGGCCGCCCGGACAGCCCGGTCCGGCCTGTCCGGACCGCTCGGCGTGCTGGGCGTGCTCGGTGTGCTCGGCCTGCTGTCGGCGCTGCTGCTCGGCGGCGCCGCACCGGCCGCCGCGCACGCCACGCTGACCGGCAGCGACCCGGCGCCGGGAGCGGTGGTGGACCGGGCTCCCCGGCAGGTGGCGCTCACCTTCTCCGAGAGCGTGTCGCTGGGCGGTGACGCCATCCGCGTCCTCGCACCCGACGGCGGGCGCGTGGACACCGGAGAGCCGCGGGACCTCTCCGCGGGCGGCGAGATCCGCCACGGGACCGGGCTGCGCGACGGTCTGCCCGACGGCACCTACACCGTCGTCTGGCGGGCGGTCTCGGCCGACAGCCACCCCATCTCCGGCGCCTTCACCTTCTCCGTGGGCGCCCCCTCGCAGACCTCCGCCGCCGTGCCGGAGGAGGAGCCGGGCGGCGGCCCGGGCGGCGTGCTCCACGACATCGCCCGCTACGCCGCCTACACCGGCTTCGTACTGCTCGTCGGCGGGGCGGTCTTCGTCCTCGGCTGCCTGCCCGCCGCAGCCCGGGTGCGGGCGGTGCAGCGCCTGGTGGTGGCCGGCTGGGTCACGCTGACCGCCGCCACCGTCGCGGTCCTGCTGCTGCGGGTCCCGTACACCGGAGCGGGCGGGGCGGGCGACATGCTCGACCCGGGCGCGCTCCGCACGGTGCTGGAGAGCCGGACGGGTACGGCGCTGGTGTCCCGGCTGCTGCTGCTCGCGGTGGCGGCGCTGTTCGTCTCGCTGCTCTTCGGGGCGTACGCCCGGCGCAGCGGCGGGGAGTCCGCGAGCGGGGACGGGGGCGGCGGCGGGGACGGCTCCGGGCACGGGGACGGCTCCGGGCACGGGGACGGCGGTGGGGAGCGGGCCGGGCGCGACCGGCGGGACCTGGTCCTCGGCCTGTCGGCGGGCGGCGCGGTCGTCGCCGTGGGGCTCGCCGCGACCTGGGCCGCGGCCGAGCACGCCTCGACCGGCGTCCAGACCGCCGTGGCGGTACCGGCCGACATCGTCCACCTGCTCGCCGTCGCCGTCTGGCTGGGCGGTCTGGCGGCGCTGCTCACCGCGCTGCGGTGGGGGCCGGCGGTGGGCGGGGAGGCGGTACGCCGCTTCTCCCGGATCGCGCTGGGCTGCGTTGCCGCCCTCGCCGCCACCGGCCTCTACCAGTCCTGGCGCCAGGTCGGCGGCTGGGCGGCGCTGACCTCCACCTCCTACGGACGGCTGCTGCTGGTCAAGATCGCGCTGGTGGCGCTGCTGCTCGGGGCCGCCCGGTTCTCCCGCCGCCACACCGCCCGGCTGGCGGACGCGCCCGGGGACACGGCCGGGAACACGGTCGCAGACACCGCCGGGGAGCAGGGGAAGGCCGTCCCCGAGCCGGTTGCCGCCCCCGAGCCGGTTGCCGCCCACGGACCGGCGCCCGTCCCCGAACCTGGCCCGGACGTCACCCCCGAGCGCGCCGCGCAGCTCGCCCGCCAGCGCGCCGCGGTCGAGGCCGCGCGCCGCAGGCGGGAGCGCGACGCCGACCCGGTACGCGCCGGGCTGCGGCGCTCGGTGCTCGCCGAGGCGGCCGTCGCCGCGGCCGTGCTCGCCGTGACGACCCTGCTCACCGCGGCCGAGCCCGCCCGTACCGCCGCGGCTTCCGGTACGGCCTCCGGCACGGCCGCCGGGCAGCGGCAGGAGCAGCGGGGCGGGTCCGGCTCCGACCGCTGCGGGCCGCTGGTCCTCACCGTCCCCTTCGACACCGGCGGCCCGGACGGCACGGGCCGGGCCCAGCTCCTGCTGGATCCGGGCGGGAGCGGCGCCAACTCCCTGCTGGTGCGCACCACCACCCCCGGCGGCGAGCCGCTGGACGCGCCCGAGGTGCGGGTCGCCTTCACCCTCCCCGCCCGCGACCTCGGCCCGCTGACCGTCCCCCTGAAGCGGACCGGCGAGGGCCGCTGGTCCGCCACCGGGCTCCAACTCCCCCTGCCCGGCGCCTGGGAGGCCGCCGTGACCGTGCGGACCTCCGACATCGACCAGGTGACCGAGCGGAAGACCTTCGAGCTCGGCTGACCGCCACCGACCACCCGCCACCCGCACCCGTACCACCGCCCGTCCAGCATCGCGGTGCGGAACCTCTTCGACCCGTTGGCGTTGGTCCGCTCCCCGATCGCCAGATACGAGGCGTCCTGCCGGAACGGCACCGCCTGATACAGCGACGCCGCCCCCGGC
>NZ_JBKJFM010000254.1:0-4611 GCF_046614825.1 Streptomyces nanhaiensis | reverse complement strand
GCCGGCCGCCGTACGGCCGGGGCCGGGGGAGCCGGGGGAGCCCGGAACGGGCGCCCGCCGCCGGCGGGGGACGGGCCGCGGGTCCGGGCGCTCGGTGCCGGCGCTGGTCACCGCCGCCCTGCTGGTCGTCGGCGCGGTGCTGGGCGTCTGGTACATCAACTCCGGGCAGTTCACCAGGACCCCCGGGGTGCTCGACATGACCGAGGCCCAGGCCAAGCGGACGGTCGAGGAGGCCGGGCTGGAGTGGCGGATCGTCCGGGACTACAGCGACACCGTGGAGCGGGGCCACGTCATCGGCACCGATCCCGGCCGCGGTGAGCGCATCCGCGGGAACGGCACGGTGACCATCACCGTCTCCCAGGGCCCGGAACGGGTCGAGGTCCCCGACGTGACGGGCGACACGCCGGACGAGGCGCGCCGGAAGATCAAGGCCGCCGGGCTGGAGCCCGGCATGGTGACCAGGGAGTTCTCCGGAAAGGTGGAGCGGGGCTCGGTGGCCCGTACCGATCCCGGGGCGGGCAGCGTGCGCCGTCCGGGCACGGCCGTGGCGCTCGTGCTCTCCAAGGGCGCGCGGGTCGAGGTGCCCGGCGTCGTCGGCGAGGACGAGGGCACGGCCCGGCAGCGGCTGGAGGAGGCCGGGCTGAAGGTGCGGACGGCCCCGGAGCGGGTCTTCTCCCGGGAGGACGAGGGCACGGTCGCCCGGCAGTCGCCCCGCGAGGGCGCGGTCGCGGCCGAGGGCGACACCGTGACGCTGACCGTCTCCAAGGGTCCGGAGATGATCGAGGTCCCGGACGTGGAGGGGCTGGAGGAGGACGAGGCCCGGCAGCGGCTGGAGGACGCGGGCTTCGAGGTGAGGGTCCGCAGGGTCTTCATCACCGGCACCGTCTTCGACCAGTCCGTCGCCGCCGGCGAGCGGGCCCCGCGCGGCTCGGAGATCACCGTCTGGGTGCGCTGAGCGGAGCGCACCGGCCCGGCCGGGCCGGTGCGAGCGCAGCCGTCCGGGCACGGAGGGTCGCTTGAGCGGGCAGCCGTTGTGAAGCGCCCCATAGGACCCAGATCACTTACGAAGCCGCGTAGTGGACACCGCGACCGCCTGAACGGCCGAGACCGCCCCTCACGGGCCCCTTCCGCCCGATGTCCACTACTCCGGGTAGTAAGTCGCGTTTTTGTCCTCATAAGTTCCGGCCGCTAACAATGCAACGGTCGCCAGCGCCGAGTGGAGCAACCCGGCGCAACCCCCGCTCGGCCCCATGGCCGGCCCGGCTGATCCGGCTCCGCGACGCAAGCGATCGGAAGAGGTTCTCCTCCCCCATGTCTGTGTTCCGCGTTCTCGACCAGTTCCGCGTGTCCGGCACCGCCCGTATGACCGGCGCCCACAGGTTCTCCGCCATCGGCGTCGCCGCGGCCACCGGCGCAGCCACCCTGGCGCTCGGCCTCGCCCCGGCGGGCGCCGAGCAGGCCGCCCCCTCGCCCGGCGGGAAGCCCGTGTCCGCGCCGGTCCCGCTCCCGGCGGAGCAGGCCGCCCAGGCCGAGGACCTCGCCACCGGGCAGGGCGGCCTGCGGGCGCAGTTCTCCGGCTCCTACCAGCAGGCCCAGGCCGAGGCCCGTGAGGCCGCGGCCGAGAAGGAGCGCCGGGCGCGGGAGGAGGCCGCCCGGGCCGGGGAGCAGGCCGGACGCGAGGCCGCCGCCGACCGCGACTCCACCCGCGAGAGGGCCGCCGACCGCTCGCACGACCGCGGCGGCTGGGGCGACCGCGGCAACTGGGGCGAGCGCGACAGGGAGTCCCTGGAGCAGGCGTACGAGCGTGAGCGGCGCGGCGCACCCTCCTACCCGGACAACCTGGACGGATGGATCCGCGAGGCCCTGGCCGTCATGGAGCGCGAGGGCATCCCCGGCACCTACGAGGGCATCCACCGCAACATCATGCGCGAGTCCAGCGGCAACCCGCGGGCCGTCAACGACTGGGACGTCAACGCCCGCAACGGCGTGCCCTCCAAGGGGCTGCTCCAGGTGATCCAGCCCACCTTCGACGCCTACCACGTCGAGGGCACCAAGTACGACCTGTACGACCCGGTGGCCAACATCGTCGCCGCGTGCAACTACGCCGCCGACCGGTACGGCTCCATGGACAACGTCGACTCGGCCTACTGACCGGCCGCCGGGCCGTCCGCCGCGGGGGCCTGGCACCCTCGACGTGTGAGCACCGCACCTTCCCCGCACGACGTCCTCCCCTCCCCCTCCTCCGCGCCCGCCCCCGCGTCCCGCCGCGCCCGCAACCCCGTCGGCAGCCATGTCGCCGTCGCAGGCGGGCTCGCCTCCAAGGGCCTGGCGTACGCCCGTGGGATCGGCGCCGAGACCGTGCAGGTCTTCGTCGCCAACCCGCGCGGCTGGGCCACCCCGGCAGGCGACCCGCGGCAGGACGAGGCCTTCCGCACGGCCTGCGAGGACGAGGGGATCCCGGCCTACGTCCACGCGCCCTACCTGATCAACTTCGGTTCGCACACCGAGGCCACGGCCGAGCTGTCCGTGGCCTCCCTGCGCCACTCGCTGCGGCGCGCCCGGCACATCGGCGCCCTGGGCGTGGTCGTCCACACCGGCTCGGCCACCGGCGGGCGCGACCGCGCCACGGCGCTGGCCCAGGTGCGCGAGCGGATGCTGCCGCTGCTGGAGGAACTGGACCCGGGCGAGGACTCGCGGGACCCGTGGCTGCTGCTGGAGCCGACGGCGGGCCAGGGCGCCTCGCTGTGCGCGCGGGCCGAGGACCTGGGCCCCTACTTCGACGCCCTGGACCGGCACCCCCGGCTCGGGATCTGCCTGGACACCTGCCACGCCTTCGCCGCCGGGCACGACACGGCGGCCGGGGGCGGCATGAAGGCACTGCTGGACGAGGTGGTGGCGGTGGCCGGAGAGGGGCGGCTGCGGCTGATCCACGCCAACGACTCCAAGGACGTCGCCGGCGCCCGCAAGGACCGCCACGCGAACATCGGCGCGGGCCACATCGGCGCCGAGCCCTTCCGCGAGCTGTTCCGCCATCCGGCGACCGAGGGCGTGCCCCTGGTCATCGAGACCCCGGGCGGCCGGGAGGGGCACGCGGCGGACGTGGCCCGGCTGAAGGAGCTCAGGGGCTGACACGGCGCCCGGAGGGCGGGAGGGGGGCCGCCGGGCACGGGAGGGGCCGCGGGGACGGGCGGCGGACGGTTACGGCTCGGGGCCGTCGCCGGGCTCCTCCTGGTACGAGTAGCGCTGCTCGTGCCAGGGGTCGCCGATGTTGTGGTAGCCGCGCTCCTCCCAGAAGCCCCGGCGGTCGGTGGTCATGTACTCCACACCCCGCACCCACTTGGGGCCCTTCCAGGCGTACAGATGGGGCACCACCAGCCGTAGCGGGAAGCCGTGCTCGGCCGTGAGCGGCTCACCGGCGCGGTGGGTGGCGAAGAGCGTGTGGTCGGCGGTGAAGTCCGCCAGCCGCAGGTTGGCGCTGTAGCCGTACTCGGCCCACACCATCACGTGGGTGACCTCAGGCGCGGGCGGCGCGAGGTCGAGGAGCGTGCGGGTGCGCACACCGCCCCACTCGACGTCCAGCATGGTGAACCGGGTGACGCAGTGCAGATCGGCGACCACGGTCTCGTGGGGCAGCGCGGAGAACTCCTCGTGCCTCCAGCGGTACGTGCCACCGTCGGCGGTGGCCCCGAAGACACGGAACTCCCAGCGCTCGGGCCGGAACCTGGGGACCGGGCCGTAGTGCGTCACCGGCCAGCCGCGCTGGACCCGCTGCCCCGGCGGAAGCTGGACACGCTCCCCTTCGCGGCTTTCCGGCTGAACCATGCCTCCATGGTGACAGACCGCCGGGGATGCCCGTGACCGCGCCCGTGCCGCGGCCCGATCGGGGAGCGAACAACGACGTAGGCGGACAATGCCCGCCTACTGGATCAAAACGGTCGACAGTGCGAGGATGCGCCCATCCGGCCAGGACCGCTAGGTAAGGACACGTCGGCATGCAGGGCGACCCCGAGATCATCGAGTTCCTCAACGAGCAGCTCACCGCCGAACTGACCGCGATCAACCAGTACTTCCTCCACGCCAAGCTGCAGGAGCACAACGGGTGGACGAGGCTCGCCAAGTACACCCGGGCCGAGTCCTTCGACGAGATGCGGCACGCCGAGCGGCTGACCGACCGCATCGTCTTCCTGGAGGCGCTGCCCAACTACCAGCGGCTCTTCCACGTGCGGGTGGGCCAGACCGTCACCGAGATGTTCCGGGCCGACCGCCAGATCGAGGTCGAGGCGATCGACCGGCTCCGGCGCGGGATCCAGGTGATGAGAGCCAAGGACGACATCACCTCGGCCAACATCTTCGAGGACATCCTGGCGGACGAGGAGGAGCACGTCGACTACCTCGACACCCAGCTCCAGCTCGTCGAGAAGCTCGGCGAGCCGCTGTACCTCGCCCAGCAGATCGAGCAGCCGGACCCGGACTCGCACACGGGCGCGGGCTCGGCGGCGAGCTCGTACTGACGGCTCCCCGCGCGGCCCGCTCGCGGCTTCCGTGAGGTCTCAGGCCGCGGCCGCGGTCCGCCCGGGCGCGGCCGGCACGGCGGGCGCGGCCGGCACGGCG
>NZ_JBKJFM010000253.1:0-4633 GCF_046614825.1 Streptomyces nanhaiensis | reverse complement strand
GACGCCGGCCGGCCCGCCGCCCCCGCGCGCTTGGGCCGACAAGGACCCGGTCGCCGCGGCCCGGCTCGCCGCGGCGCGGGCGGCGGTGACGGCACGCGCGGAGGAGCTGAACCTCCCCCAGGAGAACCTGCTCTCCCCCGACACCGTGCGGCGGCTGTGCTGGGAGCCCCCGGGCGAGGCGTCCGAGGCAGCGGTCGCGCGGGCGCTGGGCGCCCTCGGCGCCCGGCGGTGGCAGGTCGAGCAGACGGCGCCGCTGCTGACGGCCGCGCTGTCGGCCGCCCCCTCCGACGTCTGACGGAAGCCTCCGGTCCCCGGTCCCCTCACCGCCCGGCGGAAGGAGGGGACCGGACTTCCGCTCGCACACGGGTCCCACATAGGGTGATCTCCCGTTGACAACCCAGGGGGGATGAGGAATGTCCTATCCGAACTACCCGAACCAGCCGTACCCGCCGCAGCCGCCGCAGCCGAACCCGTCCAACACGCTCAGCATCGTCGGCATCGTGCTCGGCTGCGTCGCCTTCCTCTTCTGCCCGCCGCTCTTCGGCATCGCGGGGATCGTCTGCGGCGTGATCGCCAACTCCAAGGGCGAGCGGCTGGCCAAGACCGCCATCGGGGTCTCCGCCGCGGGCCTGGTCGCCGGTGTGATCCTGGGCATCGTGGCATTCCAGGGCATGTACGGCGTCTGAGTTCCCGGGCGCGTACGGCCTCCGGGCCCGGGCGCGCACCGCTTCTCCGGGCCCGCCCCCTCCGGGGCGGGCCCGTGCTTCGCCACCCGGCGGACCGGCCCGCCGTACACCCGGAAGTGTGACGTGCGACTCCCTGGGAGAGGGGCTGTCCACCTCGGAGTTACCGACAAGTAGCATAAGCTCCGGGAAGCGCGCCGTACGGCGTACCACCGCACCCCTGGAGGAGAGCCAACGTGCCTCGTACCGCTAGGGACGTCGTCTTCGTCGACGGCGTCCGGACCCCGTTCGGCAAGGCGGGCCCGAAGGGCATCTACCACGAGACGCGCGCCGACGACCTGGTCGTCAAGTGCATCCGTGAGCTGCTGCGCCGCAACCCGGACCTGCCCCCGGAGCGCATCGACGAGGTCGCCATCGCCGCGACGACCCAGATCGGCGACCAGGGCCTGACCCTGGGCCGCACCGCCGGCATCCTGGCCGGACTGCCGACGACGGTGCCGGGCTACTCCATCGACCGCATGTGCGCCGGCGCCATGACCGCCGTGACGACGACCTCCGGGTCGATCGCCTTCGGCGCGTACGACGTCGTGGTCGCGGGCGGTGTCGAGCACATGGGCCGCCACCCGATGGGCGAGGGCGTGGACCCCAACCCTCGCTTCGTCTCCGAGAAGCTGGTCGATCAGTCCGCCCTGTTCATGGGCATGACGGCGGAGAACCTCCACGACCGCTACCCGCACATCACCAAGCGGCGCGCCGACGAGTACGCCGTGCGCAGCCAGGAGAAGGCCGCCAAGGCGTACGCCGACGGCAAGATCCAGGCCGACCTGGTGCCGATCTCCGTGCGCCGCACCAGCGAGGAGGCCGGGGAGACCGGCTGGGGCCTGGCCACCGCCGACGAGCCCATGCGCCCGGGCACCACCCTGGAGCAGCTCGCGAACCTCAAGACCCCCTTCCGCGCGCACGGCCGGGTCACCGCGGGCAACGCCGCCGGTCTCAACGACGGTGCCACCGCATCCCTGCTCGCCGCCGAGGACGTGGCCCGCGAGCTGGGCCTGCCGGTCAAGATGCGCCTGGTCTCCTACGCCTTCGCCGGTGTGGAGCCGGAGGTCATGGGCGTCGGCCCGATCCCCTCCACCGAGAAGGCGCTGGCCAAGGCCGGTCTGTCGATCGGCGACATCGGCCTGTTCGAGGTCAACGAGGCCTTCGCCGTCCAGGTGCTGGCCCTGCTGGACCACTACGGCATCGCCGACGACGACCCGCGCGTCAACCAGTACGGCGGCGCCATCGCGTTCGGCCACCCGCTGGCCTCCTCGGGCGTGCGTCTGATGACGCAGCTCGCGCGGCAGTTCGAGGAGCAGCCGCACGTCCGCTACGGCCTGACCACCATGTGCGTCGGCTTCGGCATGGGCGGCACCGTGATCTGGGAGAACCCCCACTGGGAGGGCAAGTGAGCGAGCGGAGCGAGCGAACAGTGAAGAACAGCAGCACTTGCGAGTGCTCGACCGAGCGCGGCGAGGGAGTGGCATGAGCAACACCGCCGAACTGCTGAAGGGCGCAGCCGAGCTCTTCCCCGACGAGGTCGTCACCAGCGCCCACGTACGCCACCTCGACCTCCCCCAGGGCGCGGGCCGCTTCGCGCTCATCACCCTGGACAACGGCCTGGACCACACCAAGCCCACCACGCTCGGCCCGCAGTCGCTGGTCAACCTCGACAAGGCGATCGACCAGGTCGAGGCCGAGGCCGCCAGGGGCGAGATCGCCGGTGTCGGCGTGACCGGCAAGCCGTTCATCTTCGCCGTCGGCGCCGACCTCAAGGGCGTGGAGGTCATCAAGCGCCACGAGGACGCGCTGGCCATCGGCAAGGGCGGCCACGACGTCTTCAAGCGGCTGTCCTCCCTGGCCGTGCCGACCTTCGCCTACTACAACGGCGCCTCGATGGGCGGCGGCGTGGAGGTGGGCCTGCACTGCACCTACCGCACCGTCTCGCGGGCCATCCCGGCCTTCTCCCTCCCCGAGGTCTTCCTCGGGCTGGTCCCCGGCTGGGGCGGCTGCACCCTGCTGCCGAACCTGGTCGGCGCCGACCGCGCCGTCTCGGTGATCATCGAGAACTCGCTCAACCAGAACAGGCAGCTCAAGGGCGAGCAGGTCTTCGAGCTCGGCATCGCCGACGCGATCTTCGACGGCGCCGACTTCCTGGAGCAGTCCCTGATCTGGACCGCCTCGGTGCTCCGCGGCGAGCTCGAGGTCGAGCGCCCGGACGTCGACCGCGGCGAGGCCTGGGACCAGGCCGTCGCCCGCGGCCGCTCCATCGCCGACTCCAAGGTGCACGGCGCGGCCCCGGCCGCCTACCGCGCGCTGGACATCATCGCGGCGGCGAAGAACGGCGACCTGCGGCAGGGCTTCGACGCAGAGGACCGCGCCCTTGCCGACCTGATCATGGGCGAGGAGCTGCGCAGCGGCCTGTACGCCTTCAACCTGGTCAACAAGCGCGCCAAGCGCCCGGCCGGCGCCCCGGACAAGAAGCTGGCCCGCCCGGTCACCAAGGTCGGCGTCGTCGGCGCCGGTCTGATGGCCTCGCAGCTGGCGCTGCTGTTCGCCCGCCGCCTGGAGGTGCCGGTCGTGCTGACCGACATCGACCAGGAGCGGATCGACAAGGGCGTGGGCTACGTCCACGAGGAGATCGACAAGCTCCTGCTCAAGGGGCGCGTCAACCAGGACAAGGCCAACCGGCTCAAGGCCCTGGTCACCGGCTCGCTGGACAAGGCCGCCGCCTTCGGCGACGCCGACTTCGTCATCGAGGCCGTCTTCGAGGAGATGGGCGTCAAGCAGCAGGTGTTCGCCGAGGTCGAGGCGGTCGTGCCCGAGCACGCCATCCTGGCCACCAACACCTCCTCGCTGTCGGTCACCGAGATGGCGGGCAAGCTCGAGCACCCCGAGCGGGTCGTGGGCTTCCACTTCTTCAACCCCGTCGCCGTGCTGCCGCTGCTGGAGATCGTCCGCGCCGAGCAGACCGACGACGCCTCGCTGGCGACGGCCTTCGCGGTCGCCAAGTCGCTGAAGAAGACGGCCGTGCTGGTCAAGGACGCCCCGGCGTTCGTCGTCAACCGCATCCTGACCCGCTTCCTGGGCGAGGTGCTGCGCTCCATCGACGAGGGCACCCCCGTCGAGGTCGCCGACCGGGCGCTGGCTCCGCTGGGCCTGCCCATGTCGCCGATCGTCCTGCTGGAGCTGGTCGGCCCGGCCGTCGCCCACCATGTGGCGGGCACCCTCAACGCCGCGTTCCCCGACCGCTTCGGCGTCTCGGAGAACCTGGGCCGCGTCGTCAAGGCGGGCAAGCGCAACCTCTACGTGTACGACTCCGGCAAGCCGGAGCTGGACCCGGAGGTCGCCGCCCTGTTCGAGACCGGTGACACGGTGCTGACCGAGGAGCAGGTCCGCGAGCGCGCGCTGAACGCGATCGCCGAGGAGATCCGCCTGATGCTCGACGAGGGCGTCGTCGCCGAGGCGCAGGACATCGACCTGTGCCTGATCACCGGCGCGGGCTGGCCCTTCCACCTGGGCGGCATCACGCCGTACCTGGACCGCGAGGGCGTCTCCGAGCGCGTCGCCGGCAAGCGGTTCCTGGAGCCGGGCGTGGCGAGCGTCCCGAACTGACGCACCGGGGCGGCTCCGCTGCCCCGCCCCACGGCGCCCGTCCGCACCCCGAGTGCGGGCGGGCGCCGTCGCGTGCGCGGGGACCAGGCGCGTGGACAGGGCTCCGGGACGGTGGCCGGGCGGTGCTCAGGCCGTGGCCGGGCGGTGGCCGTGGCACCCTTGGGCCATGCCCGGAAGCCTGCGCCCCCTGCTCGTCGTGGACGCCGCCAACGTCGTCGGCTCGGTGCCGGACGGCTGGTGGCGGGACCAGATCGGAAGAGCGTCGGTGAGGGGACGTGTGTAGAGCTCTGTGGTCG
>NZ_JBKJFM010000252.1:0-4682 GCF_046614825.1 Streptomyces nanhaiensis | reverse complement strand
GGGCCGGGCTGGGAGACTGTCCCCATGAACGACCCCCGCCCCGCCCGCCCCGTCGGACGCGGTGGGCTCGGCGGGCACGGCGGCGGGGGAGCCGCGGCGGCGCCTGCGGCCGCCTTCGTACAGCACCGCGCCCAGGACGTGCCCGCCGACGGAGGTGACCAGGTCCCGCACCCGGTCCAGGTCTTCCCTGAGGGTGGTGTCCGGATCGCAGACCACCAGCACCCCGCGCGCCAGTCCGGCGACGGCCGTGCCGTCCGCGTGGGACAGCAGCGGTGCGGTGACGGCCACGACGTACTCGCCCCGCTCGGCGGCTCCGGCCAGCAGCCCGGTGAAACCCGGTGAGTTGAGCGCACGCGCGGCGTCGGGCACCCGGCACCCGGGGACGAGTTCCAGGTACCCGGCGGTGCCGGCGTCCACGGTGGTCCGCGCGCCGTCCGGCCAGCGGCCCGGCACGGGTTCGCGGACGGCGCCGCGCACGGGGAGCTCCCCGGCCAGGCGCGGTGTACGCGGGTCTGCCTCGACCAGCAGCACGTCGCGGCCGGTCTCGGCCAGGGCCGCGGCGAGGTTGACCGCGGCGGGCAGGGTCCCGGGGTGTTCCCGGGCGGACACGACCAGCAGGCCGCCGGGCTCCGCCAGACGCGGGTGGCGCAGCGCGCGCAGGGCGATCGTGCGGAACTCCTCGGCCCGCTCCCCGCCGAGGGACGGGCCGACCTCCAGGATCCCCGCTCCGCCGCGCCGCCGCGGCAGGGTGCCGAACACGGGCGCGCGCAGGGCGGCGCGCACCTCGCCGGCCGAACGCGCCCTCGGGTCCAGCAGGGAGCGGATCCAGGCGGCGAGCAGTCCGCCGGCCAGGCCGGCGATCGCTCCGACCGGTACGAGCACCCCGGTGCCGGGGCCGGAGGGCGCCTCGGGCGCCTCGCCCCGGCGCACCACGTCACCGGGCGAGGTGTCCAGGGTCTTCAGTCCGGTGACACGCCCCTGGAGGTCGGCTATGCGGGCGGTGAGGTTCGCGCGTTCGGACTCGGCGGTCTGCCGGGCCGACTCGGTGGACGCTCCGGCGATCTTCTCGTCCAGCTCCTCGCGCTGCTCCACCAGGGGTTCGAGCTCCTCGTTGAGCTCGGCGACGGTGTTGTCGATGCGCCGGACGACGGCGGCCTCGCGGTGGTCCAGATAGGCGCGTACGAAGGCGTTGACGCGTTCGGCGGCCTCCCGCGGCGAGCCGGCCGTGTACTCGAACTCCAGGATCTGCGTGTCGGGAGGATTGCTCACCCGCAGGCCGCGCTGGAGCTGCGCCGGGTCGGCTCCCCCGCCCAGTTCCCCGGCGGCGCGCCCGGCCACCGCGGCGCTGCGCGCGATCTGCCGCTCGGTGCCCATGCTGATCTGCTTGTCGGCCGAGACCCCGCCGGCCTCGAACGGCGCGGTGCTGATGGCCTGTACGACGACCTCGCCGGTGGCGGTGTAGTCCGCGCCGCCCGCGGCGGACACGGCCCCGCCGCAGGCGGCGCCCAGCAGCAGGCCGGAGGCGATGAGGGCGCGGTGGCGGAAGAGCCGGCGCAGCTGGTCGCGGAGCTGGTCGGGCTCCCGCGAGGACGGGTCGTAGGCGCTCACGTGCGTGCTTCTCCTGTGGAGGTGGTCGAGACGGCGGTGCGGGACGCGGCACCCGCGGGCGCGGGGCAGGTGTCCGGTCCCGCGCCCGCGGGCGGCTCGGGGCAGGGTTCGGGACGCGGTTCGGGACGCGGTTCGGGCGCCGTCCGGCCCGGTCTTCCGGTGATCAGCACGGGCACCAGGAGCAGCAGGGTGAGCGGTCCCATCACGAACAGCAGACTGCCGCGCAGCAGGATGATCTGGTAGAAGCCGAACGCGGTCACGGCCAGGGCCGCGAGCGTACCGCCGTGTTCCCGCAGCCTGTGCCGTACGCCGTCGATCCGCCGTCCCGCGGCCCCGAACAGGGCGAAGACCGCGACCACTCCGGGGAAGCCGGCCCACATGTAGCTCTCGATCCACAGCGGCGCGGAGAGGTTCTCGAAGGAGTAGCCGGCGTGCCGGGCCAGGGCGACGCCCGCGTCGTCGGGCTTGCCGGGCCAGACGGCGCGCGGCACGAAGAACAGCGGCGGCCCGAGCGCGTCCCGGATCTCGTGGCCGTTCTCGCGTACGTGGTCGACGCCGGTGGCGATCTGCTGGAAGGCGTCGTAGTCGCCGTTGGAGGTGAACTGCTCGGCGAGCGCGACGACCTCGACCGGTTCGCGCTTGTCGTGGCGGAAGTAGTCGCTGTAGGGGAACACCAGGAGCACCGCGGCGGTGACGGCCGCCGCCCCCGCCCGGAAGGCGCGCGGCCGGCGCAGCGCGGGGGCGGCGAAGACGAGTGTCAGCAGCACCGTCCCGGCCCAGAAGCGCGGCTGGCTGACGGGGTTGTTCACCACGGCGTTCACCGCGGCCAGCACGGGCAGCAGGATCCACCGCACTCCGCGCAGGGTGCGGTCGCCGCCGGGTGTGCGGGGCACGTACAGCAGCGCGAGAAGGGCCCAGAAGGCCGGGACCGACAGGCTCCAGGCGGCCAGGGCCTGGTCCGCGGCCCCGCCCGGATCCCCCTGCGCGGCGGCCTCGTTGACGGCCTGGCGGCTCTGGAAGAACGCCGCCGGGCCGCCCTGGGCGGGCACCAGCACGGCCGCCAGCGCCAGGGCCGCTCCGCACAGCAGCAGGGTGCGCAGGGGGGTGATCCGGCGGGTGAGCAGTGGTTCGAGCACGGGGCGGGTGCGGGGTGCCCGCCGTCCCGCCAGCGCCGATCCGGCGCTGTAGGCGAGCAGTCCGGTCTCCGTCAGGACCGCCGAGGCGAAGGCGGTGCCGGCGTCGACGGCGAAGCCCCACGGGTAGGAGTCGGTCGCCAGCATGGCCAGCGGCGCCAGGCCCAGCCAGACGTAGCAGAAGAGCCAGAAGCCGAAGCCGACCACCCGTATCAGGGGGTCGGTCAGCACCCGTGCCAGTGCTCCCCCGGTGTGGGCCACCACCACGCACTGCACCGCGAACGCGGCGCCGGTGCGGACGTCCTGCCCGTACAGCACCAGTGCGGGCAGCAGCAGGACGAGCAGGACGGTGCACAGGCACAGCGCGGGGACGCTGCGCGGCTCGGCCCGCTCCACCGCCGGGGACGGTTCCCTCACGGGCATGACCCGCTCTCCTCCTCCCGCGGCGCGCCGGCCCCGTTCCGGGGCGGTACGGGCGGGGTCGTGTGCTCGGCCGGGCTCGTGACGCGTTCGGCCGGACTCGGTTTTCTCCGGTTTCCCGTGTTTCCCGGCTTTTGTCGTGAACTGGCTGTGGACGAGGCCGTACGCCCCTACGATGACCGCGTCTTCGAAGGGGGAACGGCTGTGCTGGACTCGTTCACGGACCGCTGTGTGCTCGTGGTCTCGACCAACTACGCGCCGGAGCACGCGGGCATCGGACCGTACTCGGCGCAGATCGCCGAGCACCTGGCCGCGCTGGGCGCCGACACCCATGTGCTCGCCGGGATGCCGCACTACCCGGCGTGGCGTGTGCACGAGGGGTACCGCGGCAGATGGCGGGTGCGCGAGGTGCGCGAGGGCGTCACCGTCCACCGCCGCCGGCACACCGTGCCGCGGCGTCAGACGGCCCTGCGGCGGGGGCTGTTCGAGGCCAGTGTCCTGGCGCACGGCATCGCGGCGCCGCCGCGCGTCCGCCCGGACGTGGTGCTCTCCCAGATGCCCAGCCTGGCCGGCGGTGTGCTCGGCGCCCGGATCGCCCGGCGCGCCGGGGTGCCGCACGCGGTGGTCGTCCAGGACCTGATGGGCGCGGCGGCCGGGCAGAGCGGGATGAGCGGCGGCGGCCGGGTCGCCTCGCTCGCCGGTGGTGTGGAGGGCCGGGTGCTGCGCTCGGCGGCGCTGGTGGGGGTGGTGCACGAGTCGTTCGCCGACCGGATGACGGCCATGGGCGTGCCGCGCGAGCGGGTGCGGGTGGTGCCCAACTGGACGCATGTGCGCGCCCCCGGCGGCGACCGCGCGCGGACCCGGGCCCGGCTGGGCTGGCCCGAGGACGCCACCGTGGTGCTGCACTCGGGGAACATGGGCCTCAAGCAGGGGCTGGAGGTGCTGGTGGAGACCGCCCGCCTGGCCGGCCGGGACGGCGGCCAGGGCCCGGGCTCGGGCGGCACGGTGCGGGTGGTGCTGATGGGCGAGGGGCACCGGCGCGGGCATCTGCGGGAGACGGCCCGGGGGGTGGAGTCGCTGGACTTCCTCCCGCCCGCGGACGCGGAGGAGTTCCCCGAGATCCTGGCCGCGGCGGACGTACTGGCCGTCACCCAGCGGGCGTCGGTGCTGGACATGAGCCTGCCGTCCAAGCTGACCTCGTACTTCGCGGCCGGACGCCCGGTGGTCGCCTCCGTCGCGGCCGGCAGCGGCACCGCGCGGGAGGTGGAGCGCTCCGGCGCCGGGGTGGTGGTGCCGCCGGAGGACCCGGATGCGCTGCTGGACGCGGTCCGCCGGCTGGCCGGAGATCCCGGGCGGTGCGCCGAACTGGGCGCGCGGGGGCGCGAGTACGTCGAGCGGCGGCTGAGCCGCCGGGCCGGTCTGGAGCGGATCACCGCCCTGCTGCGGGAGGCGTCGGCCGCCGGATGAGGGGCGGGCCCGGTGCGCGGCGCGGTGCGGGGGCGCGGCGCGGTGAGCGGGCGC
>NZ_JBKJFM010000251.1:0-4762 GCF_046614825.1 Streptomyces nanhaiensis | reverse complement strand
CCGGCCCGCGCCCCCGGCTCCGACTCCGGTCGCGGTTCCGGCGGCGCGCTCACCAGCCGGCCGATCCGCGGCGAGGCCGCCATCGCGCGCAGCAGCGGGGTCAGCAGCGCCAGCGCCACCGGCGCCAGCAGCAGCGCCACGGCCGTGCCCAGCGCCAGGCCGCCGATCACGTCGGTGGGGTAGTGCACACCCATGTACACGCGGCAGAAGCCCGCGAACACCGCCACCAGGATGCCGACCAGGCCCAGCCGCCGGTTGACCATGAAGATCCCCACGGCCAGCGCCATCGCCAGCGTCGCGTGATCGCTGACGAACGAGAAGTCCTTCTTCCCGTCCACCAGCACCTCCAGCCCGTCATGGGTCAGGAAGGGTCTGGGCCGCTCCACGAACTCCCGGATCGGTACGTTCACCAGAACCGCCACCCCGGCCGCCAGCGGCGCCCAGACCAGCCCGGCCACCGCCGAGACCGCGTCCGGGCGGCGCCGCGCCGTCCACCAGGCCCACAGGCCCAGCAGCCCCAGCGCCGCGATCGTGCCGTACTCGCCGACGTACTCCATGAGGTGGTCGGCCCAGCCGGGGGCTTCCCTGGCCAATCCGTTGATGTCGTGGAGCAGCTCGACGTCGGGGTTGTCCCATCCAGCCATCGCGATGCTGCCCTTCACTCTTCGCTGCCGACCCCCGTGGTAGCGGAATGCCCGTTCCGGACAAGGAAACGCCCTGCCCCGGCCGTACGTTCCGACCTCCACCGAACGATCACCCGGACGTTATCGGAGGGTGACCCGCGCCCGCGGCCCGGAAGCCGCGGCCGCACACCGTGTCACCGGGGCACCGGACGCCCCGGGGTTCACGACGCCGTGGGCCTCGTCGCCCCGAAGTAGTCGGGGGAGTCGATGGGATCGAAACGGATCTCCGCGCCCGTGTACGGCGCGTCGATCATATAGCCACCGCCCACGTAGATCCCCACGTGGTGGATCGACCGCGAATCGTTCAAGTCGTGTGCGAAGAAGACCAGATCACCCGGGAGCAGCTCGTTGCGCTCCGGGTGCGGGCCGGCGTTCCACTGGTCGTTGGCGACCCGCGGCAGCTCGATGCCCACACTCGCGTACGCCGCCTTCGTCAGGCCCGAGCAGTCGAACCGCCCGCCGTCCTCCGGCGTGCCGTCCCCGCCCCACAGGTACGGCGTCCCCAGCCTCTTCTGCGCGAAGTCGATCGCCCCGGCGGCCTGCCGCGTCGGCGACAGGCGCCCGGCGGGCGCCGCGAAGCTCTGCTCCAGCTTCCGGATGACCTTCACGTAGTTCTGCGTCTCGCGGTACGGCGGCACACCGCCGTACTTCACCACCGCGTACGGGCCCGCGTTGTAGGCGGCCAGCATGTTGTCCGTCGGGTCGCCGGGCACCCCCCGGACGTCCTTGGCCAGCGTGCAGTCGTACTTCGCCGCCGACGGGATCGCGTCCGCCGGGTCCCACACGTCGCGGTCGCCGTCACCGTCGCCGTCGACGCCGTGGACCGCCCAGGTGCCCGGGATGAACTGGGCGATGCCCTGCGCCGCGGCGGGGCTGCGCGCCTTCGGGTTCCAGCCGCTCTCCTGGAAGAGCTGGGCGGCCAGCAGCGCCGGGTTGAGCGCCGGGCAGTAGTTGCCCCACTTCTGCACCAGGGGCCGGTACGCCGCCGGCACCGAGTTCTTCGCCAGCGCGACCGTGCCGCCCCGCCCGCCGAACAGGTTCGACGCCGCGCTGTACGTGCCCACCACGAGCAACGCCATCAGGCACATGACGAGCCCGAAACCGACCCCGATCGCCACCCACGCCTTCCGCACCCCTCAACCCTCCGCCATCCGAAAGGAGTTCACTGCCGATTCGGCCGCAACCGTGTCAGAATCCAAGTGAAGCGCAACTTTCGACAACCCTCACCGGGGCGGTGAACACAGCATGTTTCTGGCAGCCGAAAAGGGCGACATCACCACCATCATCGGCGGAATCGCCCCCGACTGGGGCCCGTTCGGATCCCTGGGCAACGAGGCCCGTGTGATGATCGAGGTCGTCATGGCCGTCGCCATCCTCCTCTGCCTCGGCATCGCCATCTGGGGCGCGGCCAAGCAGCGCATCGGCGCCACGGCGCTGCGCGACACCTTCAGCGCGGAGCAGGGCAAGGGCCTGATCGTGGCGGGCCTGACCGGGGTCTTCATCATCGGGTCCCTCGGCACGCTCTTCACGATCGTCTACGGCATGGCCGTGTAGCCGCACCGCCCCGCCTCCCGTCCCCCTCCGCCCCCACCTCCCGGTGCCCGGCTCCCGGGCGCGCCCGCGTGCCCGGCGAGAGACCCGGTCCGTCCCGTACGCCGGCCGGCCGGGGCGCGCGCCCCGGCCGGCGGACGACTGACGCCCCGTGAGAACCGTCACCCCGCGACGGCGGACGGTACGGCCCCGCGGGACCGTACGCCCCCGCCCGCGGGCACCGCGCAGGCGACAGGCGGAGGCAGACGGCGCACCCGCCGGCGCAGACCCCGCCGCACCCGGGAGGCCGCGGCCGCCCGATCGCTCCCCCCACCAGGAAAAAGAGCACCACAGCGATGCACCAGCCCAGGATCCGCCCCCACCCCGGCCGGTTCCCCTCCTCCCCCGCCCGAACGCGACCGGAGGGCGCGAGGCCGCGCCACCGGGCCGTACCCGGCGATCCACCGCTCACGGTGCGGAAGCGATCCTGCACACACCGGTCCCACAACCGCCGCGGCGGAGTTAACGTCATGGACAGGGCACGACGACAACCGGGCGGCGCCCGGGCGACCGAGAGGGCACGCGCACGATGAGCATCGGCGGCGATGGCGGGTACGGGGACGACGTCGTCGACGCGTACGACGAGCCCAGACGGCAGCCCGTCCGGGTGGGCCGCAGCATGGTGACGGTGGTGGGCGTCGTCGTCCTGCTGATCGCGGCCATCGCCTTCGCCAACAGGGGCGGCGGTGACGCCCCGTCCGCCGCCGGCGGCGGGGAGGCCCGCGAGGACGCCCGGCCCACCGCCCCCACCGGCGAACGCCCCGTCACCGGGCAGTCGAACGGCGTGCCCTCGGGCTTCCCCCGCACCGAACAGGGCGCGCAGAGCGCCGCGGCCAACTACGCGGTGGCACTGGGCGGTACGGGCATGTTCGAGACCGAGCACCGGCACATGCTCGTCGACACCCTCTACACCCCCGAAGCCGCCGCACGCGTCAAGGGCGCGCAGGACAGGGCCTATTCGAAGGCCCTCTTCGAGCGCCTGGGCCTCACCCCGGAGGGCGAGGCACCCGACGGCATGACCTTCGTCTCACGCACCGTCCCCGTCGGCACCAGGGTGACGGAGTACGGGGACGACGGCGCCACCGTCGAGGTCTGGTACACGGGTCTGATCGGCATGGCCGGCGAGGAGTCGACCACGCCCGTGACCACCACCTGGAAGACCTGGACCTTCCAGCTGCGGTGGGCCGGATCCGACTGGAGGATCGCACAGGACTCCCAGGAGGACGGCCCCGCCCCCGTACCGGGCGACATCCGGGCCTCCACAGCCGAGGACATCAGCAAGGCCGTCGAGGAGTACGGAGGGTTCACCTATGCCCGTTGACCGAGCCGGCCGCCGCGCCCTGCCGCTCGCCGGGATCCTGGCGGGCCTGCAGGCCGCAGGGGTCTGGCTGGCCGCCCGCGCGGCAGCCGAACCCACCCCGTCCCCGCCGGCCGACGAGGAGCCGGACCGCAGCGAGTGCGAGAACGTCCCCGGCGCCGCCCGGGACGTCTGCGAACAGGGCGAGGGCGCCACCGACGGCGCCGGCGGCTCCGGCACCGACCCCCTGTCCACCCTCGACCCCCTCGCCTCCCTCGCCCAGGGCTGCGCCGAGGCCGCCGCCTGGATCGTCGACAAGCTCTCCGAGGCCGTCGCCTCCACAGCCACCGTCGACTTCACCAACCCCGCGTTCCTGCGCCAGTACGCCGTCGTCTTCGCCGCCTCGACGATCCTCACCCTCGTGCTGTGGCTGCTGGCCGTCGCCAAGCGCGCCGTCCGCGGCATCCCCCTCACCGAGGCGCTCACCGAGGCCATCGGCTTCCTGTGGCTGACGGTCCTCGCCTCCGCCTTCACCCCCCTGATCCTCTACACCCTGGTCACCGCGACCGACGCCGTCACCGACGTGATCGCCGCGGGCACCGGGTCCGACACCGACAAGTTCTTCGGCTCCTTCTCCGAGGCCCTCAAGAAGGGCGACGACATCGGCGGCGGCCCCATCATGCTGATCGTCGTCTCCCTCGTCTCCGTCCTCGCCGCCGGCGTCCTCTGGCTCGAACTCGTCATCCGCGCCGCCCTGCTGTACGTCGGCGCCCTGCTGGGCACGGTCGTCTACGCCGGACTCGTCGACAAGAACCTGTGGGGCCACGTACGCCGCTGGGCGGGCATCATGATCGCGGTGATCCTCGTCAAGCCGGTCATCGTCATCGTCCTCGGCCTCGCCGGGGCGCTCGCCTCCGACGAGGGCCCCAACGCCTTCTCCGCGATCGTCTCCGGCCTGGCGATCATCCTGCTCGCCATCTTCGCCAGCGCCATGATCTACCGCTTCGTCCCCGGCTTCGGCGACGAGATCGTCCGCCAGCGCAACGCCGGCGCCGACCCCGCCTCCCGTACGGCCGCGGCCGTCGTCTCCTCGCCCGCCGCCATGCTGCGCCAGGGCATCACCACCCACAGCGCCCGCGGCGGCGCCGAGGGCGGCAGCGGCGGCGGGCAGTCCGGCGCCGCCGCCCGGCCC
>NZ_JBKJFM010000250.1:0-4776 GCF_046614825.1 Streptomyces nanhaiensis | reverse complement strand
CACGGCGCCGCCGTGCTGCGCGCGGGCGCCGCCGAGGCCGCCGCCCGCGGCGCCGCGCTGCTGTGGTGCAACGGCCGCACCCGGGCCCGCGGCTTCTACGAGCGCCAGGGCTTCCGGGTGCACGGCGAGGAGTTCGTCATCGAGGGTGTCGGCCCGCACCTCGTCCTCGTCCGGGAGATCCCGCCCCGGACCCGCCGTACCGGGGACGCCGCGGGGCGGCCGTAGACTTCTGCCGTGGCGGGACGGATCAACGACGACGACGTGAAGGCGGTGCGGGACGCGGTCCCGATCGACGCCGTCGTCTCCGAGTACCTCCAGCTCCGCCCGGCCGGCGGCGGCAACCTCAAGGGCCTGTGTCCCTTCCACGACGAGAAGTCCCCCTCCTTCCACGTCAGTCCGAGCAAGGGCCTGTACCACTGCTTCGGCTGCCAGGCCGGCGGGGACACCCTCGACTTCGTGATGAAGGTGGACCACCTGTCCTTCTCCGAGGCCGTCGAGCGGCTCGCCTCCCAGGCGGGGGTCACCCTGCGCTACGAGGAGGGCGGCTACGCCCCCGGCCGCCAGCAGGGCGAGCGCATCCGGCTGGTCCAGGCGCACAAGGCCGCCGCCGCCTTCTACACCGAGCAGCTCGACTCACCGGAGGCCGAGACCGGCCGCCGCTTCCTGGCCGAACGCGGCTTCGACCAGGACGCCGCCGCGCACTTCGGCGTCGGCTACTCCCCGGCCGGATGGGACCACCTGACCCGCTTCCTGCGCGGAAAGGGGTTCAGCGACAAGGAGCTGATCCTGGCCGGTCTCGCCCAGGAGAGCCGCAACGGCCGCCCCATCGACCGCTTCCGCGGCCGGCTGATGTGGCCCATCCGCGACATCACCGGCGAGGTCGTCGGCTTCGGCGCCCGCAGGCTGCGCGAGGACGACAACGGGCCGAAGTACCTCAACACCCCCGAGACGGCGATCTACCGCAAGTCCCAGGTGCTCTACGGCATCGACCTGGCCAAGCGCGAGATCGCCAAGACCGGCCGGGCCGTGGTCGTCGAGGGCTACACGGACGTGATGGCCTGCCACCTGGCCGGGGTCACCGGCGCCATCGCCACCTGCGGCACGGCCTTCGGCGGCGAGCACATCAAGATCCTGCGGCGGCTGCTGATGGACAACTCCCGCTCGGAGGTCGTCTTCACCTTCGACGGCGACGCGGCCGGGCAGAAGGCCGCCCTGCGCGCCTTCGAGGACGACCAGAAGTTCGCCGCCCGCACCTCCATCGCCGTCACGCCCGGCGGCATGGACCCGTGCGAACTGCGGCTGGCCGAGGGCGACGAGGCGCTGGCGGCCCTGGTGGAGGGGCGCTCGCCGCTGTTCGAGTTCGCCATCCGCTCGGTCACCGGGCAGCACAACCTGGACACCGCCGAGGGCCGGGCCGCCGCCCTGGAGGAGGCCGCGCCGATCGTCGCGCGGATCAAGGACGGCTCGATCCAGCACCAGTACGCCGTGCGCCTGGCCGGGCTGCTGGGCATCCTCGACACCGAGTTCGTGGTGCGGCGGGTGGGGCAGCTCGCACGCTGGGAGCGCGAGCGGCGGGCCGGCGGTCCGGGAGGCCAGGGCGGCCAGGGCGGCCAGGGAGGCCCGCAGCAGCGCCGCTCCGCCGGGCCGCCCGCACCGCAGGTCCGGCCCGGCCCCGCGCCCGGCGGCCCCCGGCTGGACCTGCGCAGCCCCCAGCGGCTGGCCGAGCGCGAACTGCTCAAGCTGGCACTGCAGTTCCCGGCACTGGTCTCCCCGCTCTTCGACGCCTACGGAGCCGACGAGTTCACCGCCGAGCCCTACGCCGAGGTGCGCCGGGCCGTGGAGAAGGCCGGGGGAGTGGAGCGGGCCGACGGGGAGTACCTGGCGCGGGTGCGCGACGCCGCGCCGGACGACACCGTGCGGTCGATGATCACCGAGTTGAGCGTCGAGCCGCTGCGCACCCCGCGCGAACCCGACGAGGCCTACGCCGGGGAGTTCCTGGTCAAGGTGCGGCTGGAGGCGGTCAACCGCCGGATCGCCGAGCTGAGCAGCACCCTCGCGCGCATGGCGAACAGCGGGGACGAGGCGCAGACGGCCGTCGCCGAGCAGCTCTGGACGCTGGAGCGGTACGGCCGGTCGCTGCGCGACCGCGGCGCCGCAGCGCTCTGGTCGTAGGCCGCGCGCTGCGCGCGGACCTGATCCCGTACCGGCCGGACCCCGCCCGCCGCCGACCGTTCACCGGCCCGTTTCGCCACGTTCCGTACGCGTTCGGTGACCCGGGAGTCCAGAAACCGTGCGCACGCCCCTCGTGGCGGGAGTGTGCCGTACCCCACACTGAGAGAGGTGCCTGAGCCCCCGGAGCGCGTACCCCCTTCGGCGCCGCTCGTCCGCCGCGGTGCGGGCGGCGGTGCGGCCGCGCCCGTCCTCGTCTCGCGTGTCGTCCCCGAACCGGCAGCGATCAGCTTGGAGGCCGCCCCCGTGCAGACCCGGACCCCGGCCGGCGCGGCCCTCGCCGCCCCCGCCGTTCCCGCCGCCCCCGCCGTTCCGGACTCCACGGGCGCTCCGGCCCTGGCCGTCGTGCCGCCGGACGGCCCGCAGCCTCCTCCCCCCGACCGTCCCCGGGCCGCCCCCGGGCAGGACGCGGAGCCGGAGCCCGGACGCCTCCGGGCGGAGCCCGCCCTCGCCCCCCGGCTGGGCGGACCCGACGGAACAGGCCCCTCCGCCGACCTCTTCCGCCAGTACCTGCGCGAGATCGGCCGCGTCCCCCTGCTGACGGCCGCCGAGGAGGTCGAACTCGCCCGGCGCGTCGAGGCGGGCCTGTTCGCCGAGGAGAAGCTCACCCGCACCCCCGGCCTCGACGAGAGCCTCGCCCTCGACCTCGACCGGCTGGTGGTCATGGGCCGGGTGGCCAAGCGCCGCCTGATCGAGGCCAACCTCCGCCTGGTGGTCTCGGTGGCGAAGCGGTACGCCGGCCGGGGGCTGACCATGCTCGACCTGGTCCAGGAGGGCAACCTGGGCCTCATCCGGGCCGTGGAGAAGTTCGACTACACCCGCGGCTACAAGTTCTCCACCTACGCCACCTGGTGGATACGCCAGGCCATGTCCCGCGCGCTGGCCGACCAGGCCCGCACCATCAGGGTCCCGGTGCACGTCGTGGAGCTGATCAACCGGGTCGTCCGCGTCCAGCGCCGCATCCTCCAGGAGCGCGGCTACGAGCCGACGCCCGAGGAGGTCGCCGCCCAGCTCGGCCTGACCGGGGAGCGGGTCGGCGAGGTGCTGCGGCTGGCACAGGAGCCGGTGTCGCTGCACGCTCCGGTGGGCGAGGAGGACGACGTCAACCTCGGCGACCTCATCGAGGACGGCGACGCCCCCTCGCCCGTGGAGTCCGCCGCCTTCCTGCTGCTGCGCCGGCACCTGGACGCGGTGCTGTCCACCCTCGGGGAGCGCGAACGCAGGGTCGTCCAGCTGCGCTACGGGCTCGTCGACGGCCGCCCCCGCACGCTGGAGGAGATCGGCCGCCTCTTCGGCGTCACCCGCGAACGCATCCGCCAGATCGAGTCCAAGACCCTCGCCAAGCTCCGCGACCACACGTACGCGGACCAGCTCAGGGGCTACCTGGACTGAGACCCGGGGTCCGTGACCCGGGGCCCGGCGCGCGGCCCGGCGCGGCCTGCGTGGGCTCAGCCGAACGCGCCCGGATGCGTCTGCTCGCGCACCGTCACGTACTGCTGCCGCACCGCCTGGCCCACCGCCAGTTCCTCGCCCGGTTCCAGGACCCGGCCGGCGGGGGCGGGCCACATCGGGGGCTGCTGCGGCGAGAGCGTGCCCTGGGCCACCCCCAGGGCCCAGGCGGCCTGGCGGGCGGCGCCCAGCGCCGTGTAGTCGGCGGGCTCGGGGACCACCACCTGCGCGCCCAGCAGGGCCGGGGCGATCGCCTGCACGGCCGGGAGACCGGCCGCGGGCCCCAGCAGGAAGACCCGGCCGACCGACACGCCCCGGCCGCGCAGCACGTCGAGGGCGTCGGCGAGCCCGCACAGCATCCCCTCGAAGGCGGCACGCGCCAGGTGCTCCGGCTTCATGCTCTCGCGCCGCAGCCCGGCCAGCGTGCCGGCGGTGTGCGGCAGGTCGGGGGTGCGCTCGCCCTCCAGATAGGGCAGCAGCACCAGCCCGTGGGAGCCCGGCGTGGAGGTCAGCGCCAGCTCCGACAGCCCCTCCAGGGAGGTGCCGAGCAGGTCGGCGGCACCGCGCAGCGCCCGTACGGCGTTGAGCGTGTGCACCACCGGCAGGTGCATGCCGGTGGCGTCGGCGAGTGAGGTGATCATGCCGGTCGGCTCGGCCAGCGCCTGGTGGTGCACGGAGAAGACCGAACCGGACGCCCCCAGCGAGACCACCGCGTCGCCCTGGCCGACGCCCAGACCGAAGGCGGCGGCCATCGTCTCGCCCGTGCCGGCCGAGATCAGCAGCCCCTCCGGGGTGTGCCCGGCGGGCTCCGCCGGGCCCAGCACCTCGGGCAGCTTCACCGGGTGGCCGAGCGCCAGCTCGGCCAGGTCCGCCCGCCAGGACTCGGTGGCGGCCGACCAGTAGCCGGTCCCCGAGGCGTCGCCGCGGTCGGTGGTGCGGCGCGGCGGGCGGCCCAGCAGCTGCCACGCCAGCCAGTCGTGCGGCTGGAGGACCTCGGCCACGCGCCGCGCGGCCTCCGGCTCGTGCCGGGCCAGCCAGCGCAGTTTCGCCACCGGCTGCGCGGCCCCCGGCCGCTCACGGCCGTACGTCCCGTCCTCC
>NZ_JBKJFM010000024.1:0-51748 GCF_046614825.1 Streptomyces nanhaiensis | reverse complement strand
GCGCGGTCAGCGCGGTGCCCGCGGTGCGCACCAGGATCACCGAGCTCCAGCGGGCCATCGCCGCGGGAGCCCCCACCGGCATCGTCGTCGAGGGCCGGGACATCGGCACCACCGTCCTGCCCGACGCCGACCTGAAGATCTTCCTCACCGCCTCCCCCGACGTCCTGGGTGCTGCGCGCGCCGGACGGCGGCGGCGCCGGCGGCACCGGCGCCCTCGGCGCCACCGCGGCCCACCCCTCCCCGTCCCAGCCCCCCACCGACGGCCCCGGCGGCGGTGAGGCCGCCGCGCCGCCGCGCTGGCGGCCGTGGCGCTTCCGGATGTCGAACGACGTGTGGGGCACCCCGGTCGTCGCCGACGGACTGCTGTACGTCACCTCCTTCGAGGTCCACGCGCTGGACGTGGCGACGGGGCGGCGGCAGTTCAAGACCCGCGAGGTGGCGTGGTCGATGGCCGTGGGCAACGGCCGGGTCCACGCCTCCGACGGCCCGAGCCTGTACGCCCTCAACGCCCGCGACGGCTCCGATGTCTGGCGGCTGGCGGTGGACGGCTGGGTGTACGCGCTGCGCGCCGACCGCGGCACGGTCGTCACCGGCACCCGCGGCGGCGGCGTACAGGCGTGGGACGCGGCCAGCGGCGAGCGGCTGTGGGAGCTGTCCGGCGCGCAGACCGACTTCGAGACCCCCGAGGCCGGCCCGGTGATCCGGGGCGGTTCGGTCTACGTCTGGGGCGACGGGCGGCTGTACGCGCTGGACTCGCGCACCGGCGCCGAGCAGTGGTCGTACCCGGTCGGCGACTCCTCGGCCACCGGCGGCGTCCCGGTGCGGCTGCTGCCCGCCGACGACGGCGCGGTGTACGTCAGCGCCGGCTCGCGCGTCTTCGCCCTGGACGCGGCCACCGGAGCGGAGCGGTGGCGCTTCGACGCGCCCGCCGCGTTCCTGTGCCCGCCGGCCTTCGCGCCGGGCGCGGCGATCGCGGGCGGCGGCGTCTACCTGGCCGACTACCTGGGCACGGTGTACGCCCTGGACGCCGCCAACGGCCACGACCGCTGGCGGATCGCCACCGAGTCCCGCCAGTCGGCCGAGCCGGTGGTGGTGGCCGACGGGCTGGTCCACCTGGGCAGCGGCAGCGCGCTCTACACGCTGGACGCGGTCAGCGGCACCCCCCGCTGGCGCTTCGCGACGGGCGGCGAGATCACCGGCGCCCCGGTGTCGGCGGACGGCCGGGTCCACTTCGGCTCGGCGGACCACTGCCTGTACACGCTGGACGCCGTCGGGGGCCGGCTGCGCTGGAAGCTCGCCACGGAGGGCGAGATCACCGGCTCCCCGGTGGTCGCGGACGGCGTGGTCTTCGCGTGCAGCCGGGACCGCTGCGTGTACGCGCTGGACGCGGCCAAGGGGACGGGCCAGGCCCGCGCCTGACCCGCCCCCGCCCCTGTCCCCGTTCCCGCGTTCCGCGCCGTTCCGCCCATTCCGTTTTCCGGCGAACCGCCTTGCGCGGGAACCCCGTTGGCCGTTCCCCGCGTGAACCCTGGTAGAAAGTCCGGCAGTCAAACAGCGGGTGCGTACGCGCGCCGTGCGTCCACCGGGGGAGAAACGCGACATGAAGCGCTCTGTGAAGCGCCATCTCAAGCTGATAGCCGTCGTCACCGTCGTGACGCTGGCCCTGTCCGGTTTCAGCCAGGCCCGCAGCGGCGGCGGCAAGGGCGGCGGCGGCCGGGGGAGCAGCAGCAAGAGCGGAGGCGGGGGCTGCGGCAAGGACAAGTCCAGCAGCCGGTCGGGCTACAGCGGCTACCGGAGCACGACGGCCGGCAGCAGCTCCTCCGGGTCCTCCGGCTCCTCCTCGCGCAAGGACGAGCCGGACGCCGAGATCATCTCGTGCGCCAAGGGCAGGAAGGGGACGGTGGTCGAGCTCTCCGACGGCGACGCCGGCACCTACACCGTCTACGTGGACCTGGTGGACGACTTCGGGGACGTCATCGACACCGCCTCCCAGCGCGTCAGCGTCCGGAGGGACCAGACCAAGCGCGTCGAGGTGAGGCCGCGGGACCCGGTCATGGTGGATGCCGCGGACGACTGCCGTGTCCTTGTGATCGGCTGAACCGGTCCGGGATCGGCGGGAACCACGGCGGGTCCGGGCGCGTGTTCAACGGATGTCCGGCCCGCCTTCCGGGATGGCAGGGGCACGGCATACACCTGGGCGCGCTCCGGCGCGCCCTTCCACGGGTTCTTACGGGGGGAATGAAGCGTGAGGCTTCGTCATGTGCGGGCGGTGGCCGTCACCGCCGTCGTACTGGTGGCTCTGACGGGTGCCAGGAAGTCGGACGGAGGCGGCTGCTCCGGCGACGACGACAGCGGCAGTTCCTCGTCGTCCTCGTCCTCCTCTTCGGGCGGCGGTGACTTCGGTGGCACATCCGGCGGCACCGGGGGTTCGGGCGGCGGCAAGCAGCAGAAGGTGATGCGCGAGATCACCGTGCTGCACTGCGGGGTGGACGAGGCCGGCGAACTGGTGGCACGCCTGGAGATCGAGAACACCGGCCGCATGGACATGGACTACAGCGCCACCGTCGCGTTCGAGGACGCGCGGGGCGCCTCCCGGGGGACCGCCGTCCTGAAGGACTTCGAGGTGCCCGCCGGGGAGACCCTGACCACCGACGCCGGGGGCGGCGCGTACACGGGCCCCTCGGACGGCGCCGGGACCCTGCGGTGCGACGTGGTCAGGGCCGGCCGCACTCCGTGATCCGGATGCGGCCTGAACGGGCTCGGGGGCGGAACCGCGTCAGCGGTTCCGCCCCCGAACGGTGCCCGGAGCCCTCCGGGCACCGGTCTCAGTTCCCTGCCGGCTGGGAGGGCGAGGGGACGAACGCGTGGTTGTCGGCCAGCGCTGGCGCCGCGCCGATTCCCACCGCTGCCACCGCCATCACCAGGGCGGTCAGGAACTTCGTCACGCGGGTCATGCCAACTCCTTGGTGTGAACCGGGGGATGAAGGTTCCGGGTTCGCAGAGGTGAAGATAACCCCTCAGCGCATACAGTTCTGTTCTTCCGCACACGACTGTCCGGTAATCGTCCGTGTATGCATGACAGGGACCGGCTCCGGCGGCTCCCCCTCTGCGCCGCCGGGGCCGGCCCCGTGTGTCCCCCGTGAGATGCGGCCTTACTGCCCGCTTTCCTCGGTGACCTGGGTCTCCGGGGTGGCCGTGGTCTCGGTCCCGGTGGGCTCCGAGGCCGTCGAACCGCCCTCGCCAGGAGCCGGCGCGTGGTTGTCGCGCTGCGGGCCGCCTGTCGTGATCTTTTTGGTGGTCTCGCTCATGTGGACCGGCTCCTAGGTTCTGGTGGCAGGGAGGTCCTGGGCACGCCCGGCGGCTCCCCCGTGGGCCGCCGGACGTGCATTTCCGGGCTACCCGCCCTGACCGTGCAGGGTTGTCGGGCCCCTCGACCCGCCTGCCCCCCGACGCGGCGGATCGATATGTATAAGCATGGCGGGGGGCGATAAACAATCGATGAACGCCCACTGCCGATGGCTTCGGTACCTACGCGGCGACCACGGGGGAGAGCAGTTTGCGCACCTCGGCGGCCTCGGGCGAGTCCAGGGACTCGAAGATGTTCAGCGCGTCCTGCCAGCAGGCCCGGGCACGGTCTGTCTGGCCCAGCGCGTCCAGGGCGCGTCCCAGTACCGTCAGCACGTTTCCGCGCCGCCAGTCCCAGCCGATCACGCGCATGGCGAGAGCCTGCTCGGCATGGGCGGCCGCCTGCGTAGGCCGTCGCGCCGCCATGTGGGCCTCGGCCATCCGCAGGTGGGTGGCTCCCTCCCACATGGGCTGGCGGCTCTCGCGGAAGAGCAGAAGAGCCTGGTTGAGTTGATCGAGGGCTTCGGTGGTGCGCCCGGCGCCGGTCAGGGCCATGGCCAGGGCGTAGCGGCCGTTGGCCAGCCGCATGGCCATTCCCAGCTCGGCGTAGATGGCCACGCCCTGCTCGGCGAGCCGGATCGCGCTGTCGGTCCGGCCCAGCCCCAGGCGAACGCGGGAGAGGTTGCACAGCGCACTGGCCTCGCCATTGGGGTTGTGGTCCGCGCGGAACGCGTTGAGGGCGAGGTCCAGATGCTTTTCGCCCTCCTCGTAGCGGCCACGGGAGATGGCGATGATGCCGCGGTCGTTGGGCGCGTACCCGCTCACCACCGGATCACCGGTGTTCTCGGAGAGCTGCGCGGCGCGCTGCGCGCTCTCGTTCGCCTGGTCGAAGCGGCCGGCCACGATGTGCACGTGGGTGAGCATGATCTGGGCGCGGCCCTCGGCCCAGGCGTCTCCGGTGGTCTGCGCGGCCTCGTGCACGGCGGTGGCGGCCCGTTCGTAGCGCAGTGAGTGGATGCCGGAGTCGGCCAGGTCCTTGGCGGCGATCAGCAGGTCGGCGGCGCGGCGCAGTGCGCCGCCGCCGGCCGACTGCTCCACACAGGCCAGCAGGCAGTCGGCCTCGGTGAACAGCCAGTCCAGCGCGGCGGCGTGATCGCCGAACTCCAGTCCGGGGTGCTCGGTGGCGGCCAGGTGCTCCACCGTGCGGTCGCCGGGGCGTTCGAGGGCGAACACGCCCGCCGCCGTGGCCAGGTAGAAGTCCAGCAGCCGGGATCGTGCGGCGGCCCGGTTGGAGGCGGGGTCCTCGTCGCGTTCGGCGCAGGTGCGCGCGTAGAGGCGGACCAGGTCGTGGTAGCGGTAGCGGCCGGGGGCGGCCGATTCCAGCAGGGAGGTGTCGACCAGGGACTCCAGCAGGTCCTCGGTCTCCTCCGGGGTGCGCTCCAGCATGGCGGCGGCGGCCTGGACGGAGATGTCGGGACCGTCGGCCAGGCCCAGCAGGCGGAAGGCGCGGGCCTGTTCCGCCTCGAGCTGGCCGTAGCCCAGTTCGAAGGTGGCCTTGACGGCCTGGTCGCCGGCCTGGAGTTCGTCCAGCCGGCGGCGTTCGTCGGCGAGTCTGCGGGCCAGGAAGGAGACCGTCCAGGTGCGGCGGGCGGCCAGGCGGGAGGCGGCGATGCGGATGGCCAGGGGCAGGAAGCCGCAGGCCGCGACGACGTCCATGGCGGCCTCGCGTTCGGCGCCCACCCGGTCGGCGCCGACGATCCTGGTGAACAGGGTCATGGCCTCCTCGGGGCTCATGACGTCCAGGTCCACCAGGTGGGCGCCGGCCAGGTCCACCATCCGCACCCGGCTGGTGATCAGTGCCGCGCAGCCCTCGGTGCCCGGCAGCAGGGGGCGCACCTGGGCGGCGTCGCGGGCGTTGTCCAGCAGGGTCAGGATCCGGCGGCCGGCCAGCGTCGAGCGGTACAGGGAGGCCCGCTCCTCCACCCCGTCGGGGATCGCGGAGTCCGGAGTGCCCAGGGCCCGCAGGAACGCGCCCAGGACCGCCTCCGGTTCCGCCGGGGCCGGGCCCGCGCCCTGGAGGTCGACGTAGAGCTGGCCGTCGGGGAAGCGGTCACGGGCGGCGTGGGCGACGTGCACGGCCAGGGTGGTCTTGCCCACCCCGCCGATGCCCGCGACCGCCGACACCGCCATGACCCGGCTCTCGGCGGTGACGAGCTGGTCGCCCAGCTCCGAGACGAAGGCGGTGCGGCCGGTGAAGTCGGGTACGGTCGCGGGCAGTTGCGCGGGCCGTACGAAGGTGGACGTGCCCGGCGGGGCGGACTCCTCGACGGGCTGCGCCAGTTCCTCGTCGGCCCGCAGGATGCGCTGCTGGAGCTCGGCCAGTTCCGGGCGGGGGTCCACCCCCAGCTCCTCGGCGAGCAGCCGCCGGGTGTCGGCGTAGACGGCCAGGGCCTCGGCCTGGCGGCCGCAGCGGTACAGCGCCAGCATCAGCAGTTCGCGCAGCCGCTCGCGCAGCGGGTGCTCGGCGGTCAGGGCGGTCAGCTCGCTGACCGCCTCGGCGTGGGAGCCGAGCTGGAGGTCGAGGTCGAGGCGGTGCTCCAGCAGGGACAGCCGCCACTCCTCCAGCCGGGTCCGCTGGTTCTCCGCGTACGGCCCGGGGACGTGGGCCAGGGGCTCGCCGTCCCACTGCGCCAGCGCCGCGGCGTACAGCTCACGCGCCCGGCCGCGGTCGCCGGAGGAGACCGCCTTCTCCGCCTCCAGGGCGTGGGCGGCGGCCGTGTCCGCGTCGATCCCGGTGTCGGGGCCCAGCCGGATCGCGTAGCCGCCGGACTCGCTGATCAGGGCCTCGGCGCCGAGCGCCTTGCGCAGCCGGGAGGCGTAGGTGCGCAGCGCGGCCAGGGCGCGCTGCGGCGGCTCCTCGCCCCACAGCGCGTCCACCAGTTCCTGTGCGGTGGCGGTCTGCCCGCCGCGCAGCAGCAGGGCGGCGAGCAGGGCGCGCTGCTGGGGCGAGCCGACGCCGACCGGCTCGCCGTCACGCCAGGCACGCACCGGTCCGAGCACGGCGAAACGCAGCCGGTGACGATCGTTGTCCGGCTGCCGCAGTCGTTCGCGTCCGGTGTGCCCCTCGCCGTCCATGGTGCCCCCTGCGAAGTGTGACGACCCGCAGCGCACAGTGTGCCTTGTCAAGGGTCGGTACGTCAGCCGCGCCCCTGTCTCTCCTCACAGTCACCGCAAACCCGCGACGGAACCGATAGCTGATGCCCCGACAGATGGCGAGATGTCCGGTGGTTGATCAACAGTCCTCCTTATCAAGGGAGTTGCCGGTAATGCCGCTTCGCCTTCTCAGCGCGCCTCCGGCCGCAGCGGATTGGTCATCGCCGCCATCGGCCCCGGCAGCCCGGCACCTCCAGCCGCACCGCCCCCGCGGCGGCGGACAGCCTCAGTACGTCGCGCCGGTCCATGGCGGCCCCCGTCCCGTCGCCTCCGATGTGGTGCGGGCCACTTTTCCACGAGCCGGTGACGGACGGGAGAAGGCCTGTGGACAACCCGCCCGACACCGCGTGACGGCGGGTGCGGCGGCGGGGCCGGCGGCGGAAGGGGTGTGTGAGGGACATCCCTTCCCCGCCTCCCGGCCGGTGCCGGGGGCGCTCGTATGCTCGCTCCCATGACTTCGTCGAGCGGGCAGGCAGCACCCACCGCCAACGCCATGCGGCGCGCCCTGCGGCGGGCCCGTGACGGGGTCGCGCTGGACGCGGCCGAGGCCGCCGTGCTGCTCCAGGCGCGCGGCGAGGACCTGGCCGATCTGACGGCGTCGGCCGCCCGCGTACGGGACGCGGGCCTGGAGGCAGCCGGCCGCCCCGGGGTGATCACCTACTCGCGCAAGGTCTTCATCCCGCTCACCCGGCTGTGCCGGGACCGCTGCCACTACTGCACCTTCGTCACCGTGCCGGGGAAGCTGCGCCGCGAGGGGCACGACGCGTACCTCTCCCCGGACGAGGTGCTGGACATCGCCCGCCGGGGAGCGGCGATGGGCTGCAAGGAGGCGCTGTTCACCCTCGGCGACCGGCCCGAGGACCGCTGGCCCGAGGCCCGCGAGTGGCTGGACGCGCACGGCTACGACGACACCCTCGCCTATGTGCGCGCCATGGCGATCCGGGTGCTGGAGGAGACCGGCCTGCTGCCGCACCTCAACCCCGGGGTGCTGACGTGGACGGACTTCCAGCGCCTCAAGCCCGTCGCCCCGTCGATGGGCATGATGCTGGAGACCACCGCCACCCGGCTGTGGTCCGAGCCCGGCGGCCCCCACCACGGCTCGCCCGACAAGGAGCCGGCCGTCCGGCTGCGGGTACTGGAGGACGCGGGGCGCTCGTCCGTCCCCTTCACCACCGGCATCCTCATCGGCATCGGCGAGACGTACGACGAGCGCGCCGAGTCGCTGTTCGCGATCCGCCGCGTCCAGCGGGCGTACCAGGGCGTCCAGGAAGTCATCGTGCAGAACTTCCGCGCCAAGCCCGGCACTGCCATGCGCGGCATGCCCGACGCCGAACTGGAGGAACTGGCCGCCGCCGTGGCAGTGGCCCGCCACGTCCTCGGGCCCGCCGCCCGCATCCAGGCCCCGCCCAACCTCGTCGACGCCGAGTACGCGCTGCTGATCGGCGCCGGGATCGACGACTGGGGCGGCGTCTCCCCGCTCACCCCCGACCACGTCAACCCCGAGCGCCCCTGGCCCCAGATCGACGAACTCGCCGGGCACACCCGCGCGGCCGGTTTCGAACTGCGCGAACGCCTCACCGTCTACCCGGAGTTCGTCCGCCGCGGCGAGCCCTGGCTCGACCCCAGGCTGCTGCCCCACGTGACCGCCCTGGCCGACCCGGAAACCGGCCTGGCCCGCGAGGACGCCGCCGTCACCGGCCGCCCCTGGCAGGAGCCCGACGAGGCGTTCACCGCCGTCTCCGCCGGCCGCACCGACCTGCACCGCACCATCGACACCACCGGCCGCACCGCCGACCGCCGCGCCGACTTCGACGAGGTGTACGGCGACTGGGAGGCGCTGCGCGAGAGCGCCGCGCCCGGCATGGCGCCGGAGCGGATCGACGCCGACGTGCGCGCCGCCCTGGCCACCGCCGCCGACGACCCCACCCGCCTCACCGACGACCAGGCCCTCGCGCTGCTCCACGCCGACGGGCCGGCCCTGGACGCGGTGTGCCGCATCGCCGACGACGTGCGCCGCGACACCGTCGGCGACGAGGTGACGTACATCGTCACGCGCAACGTCAACTTCACCAACGTCTGCTACACCGGCTGCCGTTTCTGCGCCTTCGCCCAGCGCCGCACCGACGCCGACGCCTACACCCTCTCCCTGGACCAGATCGCCGACCGGGCGGCGCAGGCGTGGGAGGTCGGCGCGGTCGAGGTCTGCATGCAGGGCGGCATCCACCCGGACCTGCCCGGCACCGCGTACTTCGACATCGTGCGGGCGGTCAGGGAGCGCGTACCGGGCATCCACGTGCACGCCTTCTCCCCGATGGAGGTCGTCAACGGCGCCACCCGCACCGGCATGCCGATCCGCGACTGGCTGGCGGCGGCGAAGGAGGCCGGGCTCGGCTCCATCCCCGGCACGGCCGCCGAGATCCTGGACGACGAGGTGCGCTGGATCCTCACCAGGGGCAAGCTGCCGGCCGCCACCTGGGCCGAGGTGGTCACCACCGCGCACGAACTGGGCCTGCCGTCGTCCTCGACGATGATGTACGGGCACGTGGACCGGCCCCGGCACTGGCTGGGCCACCTGCGCCTGCTGGCGGAGATCCAGCGGCGCACCGGCGGCTTCACCGAGTTCGTCACGCTGCCGTTCGTCCACACCAACGCCCCGGTCTACCTGGCCGGGATCGCCCGCCCCGGGCCGACGGTCCGCGACAACCGCGCGGTGACGGCCATGGCCCGCCTGCTGCTGCACCCGCACATCACCAACATCCAGACCAGCTGGGTCAAGCTGGGCGCCGAGGGCGCGGCCGAGATGCTGCGCTCGGGCGCCAACGACCTGGGCGGCACGCTGATGGAGGAGACCATCTCCCGGATGGCCGGCTCCTCCTACGGCTCGTACAAGTCCGTCCGGGAGCTGGTCGCCATCGCCGAGGCCGCCGGACGTCCGGCCCGCCCCCGCACCACGGTCTACGGCGAGGTCCCCGAGGAGCGCGTACGGGCCGCCGAGGCGTCCGGCGGGCGCCTCCCGGAACTGCTGCCGGTACTGGAGGACTGAGCCCGTCCGGGGACCGGCCTCCCCGGGCCCGGACGGGCACGGGGCGACTTCCGGCCGTCTTCCCGGGATCTCCGGCCCCCGTCCACCTCCGTGCCGCCTCCGCCTCCCCGGGGTCGATTACAGTGCGGTTCGAAACCGGCGGGCCGGGCGGTGGTGGAGCGGCACGGAAGGCGCGGGAGCCGGCGGGAACGGGACACGGGAACGGACGAGAGCGGACGAGAGCCGAGGGGCGAACGGGAGGGACGGCACGGTGACCGCGACACCTGGCGGTGGCATCTGGGGCCGCACCGAGCAGCAGGACTTCCGCAGCCGGGTGCGCGGCTGCCTGCTCGGCGGCGCGATCGGCGACGCGCTCGGCGCGGGCGTCGAGTTCGACTCGCTCGACGCCGTCCGGGCCGCCCACGGCCCCCAGGGAGTGACGGACTACGTGCCCGCCTACGGGCGGCGCGGCGCCGTCACCGACGACACGCAGATGACCCTGTTCACCGTCGACGGCCTCATCCGCGCCCACGTCCGGCGCGACACCGGGGCATGGCACCCGCCGACCGACGTGCACGCCGCCTATCTGCGGTGGGCCGCCACCCAGCGCGACTGGGGGCCCGACGAGCGCCGCACCGAGGACGGCTGGCTGGCCCGCCAGGAGTGGCTGTACTCGCGGCGCGCGCCCGGCCGCGCCTGCCTGACCGGGCTCGCCGACAGCCGGATGGGCACGCTCGACGCCCCCAAGAACCCCGACTCCAAGGGCTGCGGCACCGTCATGCGATCCGCGCCCTTCGGGCTGCTCGTCGGCTGGGAGCCGCAGCTCGTCTTCCAGCTCGCCGCCGAGTGCGCCGCCCAGACCCACGGCCACCCCACCGGGTACCTGGCGGCGGGGGCCTTCGCCGTCATCGTCCACGCCGTCGCCCGGGGCGAGAGCCTGGACGCCGCGGTGCAGCGGGCCCTGGCCCACCTGGCGGCCCACCCCGGCCACGAGGAGACCACGGACGCCCTCAAGCACGCGCTCGGAGCCGTGCGCCAGGGGCTGCCGACCCCGGAGCGCGTGGAGTCGCTGGGGGAGGGCTGGACGGCGGAGGAGGCGCTGGCGATGGGCGTGTACTGCGCGCTCGTGGCCGAGGACGTACGCCACGGCCTGCTGCTGGCGGTCAACCACGGCGGCGACTCCGACTCCACCGGCTCGGTCTGCGGCAACCTGCTGGGCGTGATGCACGGGGAGACCGCCCTGCCGCCGAACTGGGTCGCCGAACTGGAGGGCCGCGCCACCATCCTGGAACTGGCCGACGACTTCGCCATGGAGATGACCCAGGGGCCCGCCCTCCACAGCCCCGCCACTCCGGCCGGCTCACCGGGCTGGCTGACCCGCTACCCGCGCACCTGACGGGACCGGGTCCCGCGTACGGAACCGGGCCCGCTCACGAGGGCTTGCGGGGGCTCACGGAGACTTGTGGGCGCTTGCGGGGCCCGCAAGCGCCGAACCCCCTCGGCCGGGACGGCGGACCAGTCGAGAGGGCTTCGGCCGCGGTGCCGAGCGGCACCGCGAGACGCCGCGGGTCACCGTGGTCCGGTGCGCGGCGTGCGGCGTACGGAGCGGTCAGTGCCGGGCGAGCGCGCCCCGGCCGAGGGCTCCCACGAACGCCGTCCACGAACCGGGGACGAAGTCCAGCGACGGCCCCTGCGGGACCTTGGAGTCGCGCACGGCGACCGCCTGCGGCTCGGCGGACCGCACCTCCACGCACGCCCCGTTCCCGGCGGAGTGGCTGGACTTGGTCCACCTGTCGGTCATGCCCTGTCGGATTGCCATGTCTGCTCCGTTTTCTCCCAGACGGTGAAGATCGCCGGTTGGGCCCGGCGTGCGGCAGACGGTACCCCTCAACTGGGGCCTCCAATAACGCCGTTCACTCGACCGGGTGGCATATTCCAGACAGCTCTTCACATCGACGCGCCACCAGATGTAACTTGCTGCACCGCCCGTTCGCCGCCCGTTCGCCGCCCGCGCACCGCGTGTGCGCCGCGTGCGCGCCACCGGCGCGCCGGTCTCAGCCCCGGGTGTACTCCTTGGCGATGTCCTCGACGAACTCCCGCGTCTGCTCGACGTTGAGGGCCTGCGCCCGCAGGTGCTCGTACATCACGCTGTAGCTGTGCACGTCTCCGGCCTTCTCCAGGTAGAGGTCGCTGGTGACGCCCTCCAGGTAGACCACCGTCGAGTCCGCCGCGTCCGGGAACTCCAGGATGGCGTACTGGCCGTTGAGCCCGGGGTGCGCGCCCATGGCGAAGGGCAGCACCTGCACCGTCACATGGGGCAGCCGGGATAGTTCGAGCAGGTGCTCCAGCTGGTCCCGCATGATCTGCCTCCCGCCCACGGTCCGGCGCAGCGCGGCCTCGTCGATCACCGCCCACAGGCGCAGCGGGCTCTTCCGGTCGTGGATGCGCTCCTGCCGGCGCAGCCGCACCTTCACGCGCTTCTCCACGTCCTCCGCCGACGCCTCGGGCAGCGCGCCCGCGACGACGGCCTCCGCGTACCGGGGGGTCTGCAGCAGCCCCGGCATGACCTGCGGCTCGTACACGCGCAGGGACGCCGCGTCCGTCTCCAGGCCGATGTACACGCTGTACGGGATGTCGCCGAACGCGTGCCACCAGCCCTGCTGTCTGGACTCCTTGGCCATCTGCATCAGCGAGTCGACTATCCGCTGGTCGTCGACCTCGTAGACCCCGCACAGATCGCGGACGTCGCGCTGGCTGATGCTGCGACGGCCGTTCTCCAGCCGGCTGATCTTGGACTGGGAGACCAGCAGCCGGTCGGCGACCTCCTCGGCCGTCATGCCCCTCTGCTCACGGAGCCGGCGCAGCTCCTGACCCAGCCGGCGCCGCCTGACGGTGGGATTGACACTGGATGCCACGGTGCGCACACCTCCGCTTACGCCAATAGGACCGCTCCTGGAGCAGATTGCCACCAACGGCCGTGTTCGCGCTGGAAAACCGCCACCCCGCGCTTCGCGGCCGACGAACGGATTTCGGCCGAATCCGGGAAATCCGTCGGGTGTCCGCCGAGTGGGGGTGCGGCAGGGTCAGTGGGCGCCCGCGCGGGCCATCCCGCCCCGCCGTGCCTGCCCGGCGAGCGGCTGCGGCGCGGCGGCCCGTGCCGCCGTCCGGCCGCCGCCCGGCCCGCCCGCACCCCTGCCGGGAGCGGTGCGCCGGGGCTGCGCGGCCACGCCGTTCTGCACGTCCATCACGGCGTGCGCGACGAGGCCGCCCATCGGGTCGTGCCTGATCAGATCCCTCAGCCGGGAGCGGGATGACCGCCCCTCGTTGCCGGGGTAGAGGTGCTTGCCGAGGCCGACCGCGTGGGCCAGCGCGGCGAGTGCGGCGGTCCGCGGGTCCGACGGTACGCCGGTGCGGATCGCGTTGTCGAGCCGGGCCCTGATCTCCCGGCTCACTGCCGTGTCCGTCGCCTGGTAGCGAGTCGTCGGCAACACCCCGCACATCTGGCTGGATACGGCATGAACCATGCCGCAGCGCTCCAGGTGTGTGAGATAGGTTTGGCGCAGCCCGAGTCTGGGCCCGCCGATCCAGTGGACCGCGCGGACGGGGCTGCCGCGCCTGCGCAGCAGCTCCAGCGCGGAGTCCAGGGTTGGATCTCCGGTCGGCCGTGGCAGCACCACGGCTATGCGATCCCCGTCAGGGGCTATCCGTCCTGCGAGAGCCAGCTCCACGAGCTGGGCCCCGGCCAGGCCGAGGTCGAGCGACTGCGGCTGCGCCGTGGTACCCGTGGCCGGGTCCAGGGCCAGCAGCAGAAGCTCCTCCGGAATTGTTCTGCGGCTCCTGCCCATCCATGCCTCCCCGCGTGGATGCATGACAGGGTGACCCCTCTCACAGAGGTCTGTCGAGAGTGCCTGGGTGCTTTGTCATGGAACCAGTAGGTATGTCGTTACCGTCTGGCAATTTAGCGGGCCCTCGCGGCCGCGAAACAGGGCCGGAGTGCCGGGGGAGGACCGGCGTTCAGGACACTGTTTACTGATACGACGAGTGGTGAGCACCAAGCGGGAGGCATAGGTGGCGGGCAAGTCCCCCGACAGTTCGGAACGGCAGACTTCGTTGGGGGAGACGACCGGAGAGGCCGGAACGGTTCCCGATCAGGCGCGCGATCCCCGTGTGGCGCTGTACGAGGCGCCCCGGGACGAGGCGGAGGCCGGCGGCGGGAAGCCCTCGCCGAACGGTGACGGCCCGGCTGCAGCGGACGGCGGCGCCGGGACCGGCGGAGACGCCGGGCCCGGGAACGCCGAGGACGCCGAGGACGGTGCCGGGGCGGAGGCTGAGGCTGAGGAACCGGAGGCGGCCGGGAAAACGGAGTCCGCCGACGGGAATGAGTCCGCCGGTGGGGACTCCGTGGAGTCCGAGGAGCCCGGGGCCGAGCCGGTGGACCAGGCGACGGCGGTCTTCCGCGTTCCCGAGGACAGGGCCGGGAGCACGGCCGAGGCCGGCGAAGACGGTGAAGGCGCCGAGGACGGTAGGACGGGCGAGGGCGACGAGGACGGAGCGGAGCCCGACGGGAGCGGGACCTCCCAGGACACCGGCGCCGCCACCGAGGCCGGCGCCGAGGCCGGCGCCGATGACACCGACGACACCGATGACGTCCAAGGCACCGACGACACCGGTGACGCCGAGGAGACGCGCGGTGGCGCCGAGCCCGACGTGGACCGCGCCGGTGGGGACTCCGTGGAGTCCGAGGAGCCCGGGGCCGAGCCGGTGGACCAGGCGACGACGGTCTTCCGCGTTCCCGAGGACAGGGCCGGGAGCACTGCCGACGACGGCGAGACCGACAAGACCCGCGAGACCGACAAGACCCGCGAGACCGACGAGGACGGCAAGGCCCGCGAGACCGACGAGGACGGCGAAGACGCCGAGGACGGACGGCCGGTCGACCAGCCCACCGCGATGTTCCGGGTTCCTCCGGGAAGCACCCCGGAGGAACCGGAGCCGAGGGGCCGGGAGGAGGCCGGGACCCCGGAGAAGACCGAGGAGCCGGAGAAGGCCGGGGAGAGCGAGGTCGAGCGGACGAGCCGCTTCGTACCGCTGCGGTCCGCCGACGCTCCCCGTGTGCCCCCGGCCGCGGTTTCGCCCGAGCAGCCGCCGCACACGCCGGGACCCGAGCTGCCGGAGGCCGAGCGGACGAGGCAGCAGCCGCTGCCGCCGCACAAGCCGCTGGAGCTGCTGGCCGAGCTGACGAACAAGCCCGCCCCGCCCGAGACCCCGCTGCGGGTCGCCCTGCGGCGGGTCAAGATCTGGTCGCCGCTGGTCCTGCTGCTGGTGATCGCTCTGGCGGTCGCGCAGCTCATGCGCCCGCTGCCCGCCCCCGAGCTGGTGCTCACCGCCTCCGCCACCCACACCTTCGAGGGCGACAGGCCCGCCCTGGACTGGCCGTCCGAGGGCCAGGCCGTACTGGAGGTGGAGGGGCTCGGGTCCCTCGGCTCGTACGGCGAGGAGGAGCCGGTGCCGATAGCGAGCGTGGCGAAGGTGATGACCGCCTACGTCATCCTGCGCGACCATCCGCTCGAGGCGGGCGAGGAGGGCCCGAAGATACCGGTCGACGCGCAGGCCGAGAAGGACGCGGGCCTCAGCGCCCAGGGCGAGTCGACCGTCGAGGTCGAGGAGGGCGAGGAGATAACCCTCAACGAGGCCCTCCACGCCCTGATGATCGCTTCCGCCAACAACGTGGCACGGCTGCTGGCCCGCTGGGACTCGGACGGTTCGGAGAAGGCGTTCGTGGAGAAGATGAACGCCGCCGCCGAGGAGCTCGGGATGGAGAACACCACCTACACCGACGCCAGCGGGCTGCGCAAGGACACCGTCAGCACGGCCGCCGACCAGGTGAAACTCGGCAAGAAGGTGATGGACTACGAGGCGTTCCGGGAGATCGTCAAGAAGCCCTCGTACGAGGACCGCAACGGTGTCTCCCACCGCAACTGGAACGGACTCGTCCCTTACAACGGCTCGGTCGGCATCAAGACCGGTACGACCACCGCCGCCGGCGGCAACCTGCTGTTCGCGGGGGAGAAGGAGGTCGGCGGCACCACGCAGCTGATCGTCGGCGCGATGCTGGGGCAGCACAGGCCGCCGATCATCGACACGGTGATCGCCGAGAGCCGCGATCTGCTGGTCTCCGCGCAGGAGGTCCTGAAGTCGGAGAAGATCGTCGCCAAGGGCGACGTGGTGGGCTACGTGGACGACGGCCTCGGCGGCCGTACGCCGCTGGTCGCGACGGAGGACGTCTCGGCGGTCGGCTGGTCCGGCCTGAAGGTGGAGCTGGCGCTGACCGACGGCGGCAAGGGCGTACCGCACACGGCGGCCCCGGGCGACACCGTCGGCACCCTCACCGTCGGCAGCGGGCCGGGCCAGGTGAAGGTCCCGGTGGCCGTCCGGGGCGAACTGGCCGAACCGGGCGTGGGGAAGCGGCTCACCCGCATCCTGTGACGCGCGGGCCGCGGGGCCCGTACGCGGGGCGCGGTACGGACGGCAGGCGCCGTCCGTACCGCGCCCCGCGCGCGTACCGCCGCCGCGGGCATTCGGGGCCCGCCGTTACGCAGCCGTGTCCACCGGGCGGCACATGGCCGGGCCCGCGGCGGTAATCAGTAGGGCCATGGCGAAGACGTGGTGGGCCGTCGCGCGGGGCGTGGCCAAGGAGTTCCTCGACGACGAGATCCCGGACCGGGCGGCGACCCTCACGTACTACGGCGTGCTGTCGATCTTCCCGGCCCTGCTGCTGCTCGTCTCGCTGCTCGGCGCGGTCGGCGAGACGGCGACGGAGTACATCCTGGAGAACCTCCAGCGGCTCGCTCCCGGCCCGGCCCGCGAGATCCTGAGCGACACGGTGGGCGAGATCCAGCGCAGCAGCGGCGGCGGCCTCCTGGCGGCCGTCAGCCTGCTGGGCGCGGTGTGGGCCTCCTCCGGCTACGTCGCGGCGTTCATCCGCGCGGCCAACCGCGTCCTGGACATCCCCGAGGGCCGCCCGGTGTGGAAGCTCACGCCGCTGCGGATCGGCGTGACGCTGGTGCTGATGGTGCTGCTCGCGGTGAGCGCGGTGATCGTGGTCTTCACCGGCGGGCTGGCCGAGCAGGCCGGGAAGGCCGTCGGCATGGGCGAGCAGGCGCTGCTGGTGTGGTCGGTCGCCAAGTGGCCGGTGCTGGTGATGCTGGTGGCCGCGATGATCAGCATCCTGTACTGGTCGGCTCCCAACGCCCGGCTGCGGGGCCTGCGCATGGCGCCGGGCAGCGTGCTGGCCGTGCTGCTGTGGCTGGCCGCCTCGGCGGGCTTCGCGCTCTACACGGCGAACTTCGGCTCGTACAACAAGACGTACGGCACCCTCGCCGGCGTCGTGGTCTTCCTGGTCTGGCTGTGGCTGTCGAACCTGGCCATCCTGCTCGGCCTGGAGCTGGACGCCGAACTGGCCCGCCGGCGGGCGTACGCGGGCGGGCTGCCGGAGGGGGAGGAGCCGTACGTGGAGCCGCGCGACACCGCCAAGTGGCCGCGTTCGCTGCGGCTGCGGTTCAGGCGGCGCAGGACGGAGCGGCGCGGGACTGAGCGGCGCGGGAGCGAGCCGCGCGGAGGGGACGAGCCCGCCCCCACCGGTCCGGACCGGGAGCCGCGTCCGGACCGGGGCAGGCCCCCGGGCCCGGACGCCTCACGCGGCCATACGCTCGACAAGGCGGCGGACTGAGGCCGGCGTCCGCGGGTCGTGGCGCAGCGGGTACCGCTGTCGCAGCACCTGCCGCCGTCGCAGCACCACGGCGGCCACGGCGAGGGCGAGCACGGCCCCGCCCGCCGCGGCCAGCGGCGCGGCGTTGCGCCGGCCCGCCCGTACGGCGCCCGCCGCCTTGCGCTGGGCCAGGGCCTTGACGTCGGCCCTGGCCGCCAGTTCCTCGATGGTGTCGCCGAGCTCCCGGCGCGTGCGGTCGATCCGCTCGCGCAGCTCGGCGGGGGTCTCCGGGTCGGAGGGGATGCCCGGGGTGTCGGGGAACTCCGTCTGCCTGGTGTCCCTCGAAACGCTCATCGCCGTACCCTTCCCCTGATCTCGTCCAGGTCGTCGTGCATGCCCCGCAGCGCCCGCTCGGGCTTCGCGGGCGCCGCCCTGCGCATCTGCTGCCGCCCGAGGGCCGCCAGCACCCCGGCGACGAGGAACAGCACCGCCATGATCACCAGGGCGGACAGCCAGACCGGCCACGCCACGGACAGACCGGCGATCGCGGCCGTCACACCGGCGCCCACCGCGTAGAGCGCGACCACCCCGGCACCGCCGAGCATGCCGCCGCCCATTCCGGCCCGCTTGCCCTTCTCGGCCATCTCCATCTTGGCGAGCTGCAGCTCCTCCTTCATGAGCTGCGACATCTGCGCGGTGGCCCGTGCCACCAGTTCGCCGACGGAGTGCTCCTCCCCGGGCCCGTGCCCGTGTTTGTGTCCGTCCATCCGCTGCATCGTGCTCATCGTCGCGCTCCCCTCATGGGTCAGCACTCCGAGTACCTCCGCTCACCGCCCGCTAACCCGGTCTCACCCGTTCGTCACGGCGTACGGGGGTGTCCGGCGGCATCCGGCGGGCGGAGCGCTCGGCGACGAGGACATCGTGTCCCCCGCGCGTCCTGAACACGCCGCACCGGCACCGGGCCGCGCCCCGCCCGGGCCCCCGCCTCCGCGCCGTGCTCACGACGGCCGCCGGACGGGGCGCGGACACGGAGGGGAACAACTCGGACACATGGAGTCGCTACCCTCGTAGTCGCACGGCACCCGACGGCCCAGGGGCCGAACCGCCCCCGTACGGAACGGAGTTCGCCCATGGCCCAGATCCCCCGACCCGCCCGGGCGGCGGACCGGTCCCACGCCGTGGTGATCGGCGCCGGCCTCGCGGGGCTGACGGCGGCCCGCGCGCTCGCCGACGCCTACGACCGGGTGACGGTGCTCGACCGGGATACGCTTCCCACCGACCCGGCCCCCCGCCGCGGCGTGCCGCAGAGCCGGCAGCTCCACGTACTGCTCGCCCGCGGCGCGCAGGCGCTGGAGGAGCTGTTCCCCGGGTTTCTGGAGGAACTGCTCGCGGCGGGGGCCACCCGTGCGGACACCCAGGGCGAGGCCCACTGGTACCTCGACGGCCACCTTCTGCGTCCGGCGCCCTCCGGGGTCATCTCGTACGGCGCGAGCCGGCCGCGGGTGGAGCACCACGTGCGCGCGCGTGTCGATGCGCTCCCCGGCGTCGAGGTCAGGGGGCGGACGGAGGTGCTGGGCCCGGTCACCACGCCCGACCGCCGCCGGGTCACCGGAGTCCGGGTGCGCCCGCGCGCCGACGGGGCGGGGGATGCCGGCGGGGGCGGGGAGGAGACGGTCCCCGCCGATCTGGTGGTCGACGCCTCGGGCCGGGGCTCGCGGGCCCCGGCCTGGCTGGAGGAACTGGGATACCCCCGGCCGCGGCAGACGCGGGTACGCGCCGACGTCGTCTACGTCACCCGCCACTTCCGGCGCGAACCCCACCACCTCGGCGGCCGGAGCGGTGTCGCGCTGGTGCCCTTCCCCGGACTGCCGCGCGGCGGGGCCATCGTCTCTGAGCGGGACGACCGTTTCGCGGTCGTCCTCTTCGGTCTGCTGGGTGAGGAGCCGCCGGCCGACGAGGCGGGCATGCTGGCCTACGCCGAGACCCTGCCCGGACCTGACGTGGCCGAGGTGCTGCGCACGGCCGAGCCGCTGAACGAGCCGGTGAGGATGCGCTATCCGGCCAGCACGCGCCACCACTACGAGAAGCTGGACCGCCACCTCGGCGGCTTGCTCGTCGCAGGCGACGCCCTGTGCAGCTTCAACCCGACCTACGGGCAGGGCATGACGGCGGCGGCCCAGCAGGCGATCGTGCTGCGAGCGCTCCTCGCCCGGGGGCGGGAGCGGGGTTGGGGCCTGGAGCGGGGTCGGGGCCTGGACGCCGACGGCCTGCCCCGGCGCTTCTTCCGTGCCGCGGCCAGGGTCGTCGACACCCCGTGGCTGCTGGCCGCCGGCGGCGACCTGCGCTTCCCCGAGGCGGAGGGGAGGCGCGGTCCGGCCGACGGACTGCTGGACCGGTACCTCACCCGCTACCGCGCGGCGGCCTCCGTCGACCCAGTACTGGGCCGGACGTTCCTGGCGGTGGCCCACATGCTCCAGCCGCCCGCCCGGCTGATGTCCCCAGGCCATGTGCTCCGCGTGCTGCGCGCGTCGGGGAGGGCCGGCGGGCCGGTGCGCACGGAGTCGTAAAGAAGTCGTGTACGCGACAAGAAAGGCGTGCAAGGGTCTTGCCCGGTACCGATGACCGGTCAGTAACCTGCGATTCCCCCCACGGCGCAACCGCTCCTCGTCCCCCGTCCCCCCGCACCCATTCGAGGTCGCAGTGAAGAAGAAGTCACTGGCCGTCGCGGCAACCGCGGCATCCGTGCTCGCACTCACCCTCCAGGCCCCGGCCGCGGCGGCGTCCCCGTCCGCCTACGGCCCCGGCAGCAACCCGATCCTCTTCGTCCACGGCTGGAACAGCAGCGGATCCACGTGGAACACCATGGCCGAACGCTTCCGCGCCGACGGCTGGCCCGCCGGCCACCTGAGGCAGTGGAGCTACAACACCAGCCAGTCCAACGCCACCACCGCGCAGCAGCTCGCCACCGAGGTGGACCGGCTGCTCGCCGCCACCGGGGCGAGCAAGGTCGACGTGATCACCCACTCCATGGGCGGCCTCTCCTCGCGCTACTACGCCAAGAACCTCGGCGGCGCGGCGAAGATCGACGCCTGGGTCTCCCTCGGCGGCCCCAACCACGGCACCGACACGGCCAACTGGTGCTTCCAGACCTCCTGTTCCGAGATGCGCATCGGGTCGAACTTCCTGAACTCCCTCAACTCCGGTGACGAGACGCCCGGTTCGGCGCGCTACGCCACCTGGTGGTCGCCCTGCGACACCGTCATCAACCCCGACAGCAGCGTCGCCCTGTCGGGTGCGGTCAACACCAGGACCGCCTGCCTGTCGCACTCCGGGCTGCTGAGCGACGCCACGGTCTACGGCCAGGTCCGGAACACGGTCGACAGCTGACCTCGGCCGGACGCCCCGGCCCGTGCCGCACACGGGCGGGGGCGTCCGCCGCGGGCCCGCCCCGGCGGCCCGGGCGCGGGGCTCCCGCGCCCCCGCCCCGCGCCCGGGCCGGGCCGGGCCCGCCAGGGGTCACTCCTTGACCGCCCCCGCGTTGGCGCCCTGGACGAAGTAGCGCTGGAAGCAGAAGAACAGCGCTGCCACCGGCAGGGTCGCCAGCAGCGCCGCCGCCAGTTTGAGCGGGTACTGGGTACCGCCGCCCAGGCCGCCCGAGACGAGCCGCGCGAGACCGGTGGTCAGGGTCTCGTACTGGCTGGACTGGGTGGCCACGAGGAAGTGGGTGAACTCGTTCCACGAGCCCTGGAACGACAGGATGGTCAGCGTGATCAGAGCGGGCCGGGCCATCGGCAGGACCACCGACCAGAAGACGCGGAAGACACCGGCGCCGTCGACACGGGCGGCCTCCTCCACTTCCCGCGGCACGGACTCGAAGAACTGCTTCATGATGAAGATGCCCGCCGCGTCCACCATGAGCGGCAGGACCATGCCGGTGTAGGTGTCGAAGAGCCCGAAGGTGTTGAGCACCAGGAACCTCGGGATCAGCAGGGCCACGTTGGGCACCGCGAGAACGGCGATGACGAAGCCGAACAGCAGGGTGCGGCCGCGGAAGCGCAGCCGGGCCAGGGCGTACCCGGCCATCGAGTCGAACAGCACCCGTCCGGCGGTGACGACGACCGCGATGACCGCCGAGTTGCCCAGCCAGCGCAGGAACGGCACCCCGTCGCCTGCCTGGCTGAGTCCGAACAGGCGCTGGTAGGCGGCGGTCGTCGGAGTGACGGGGATCAGCCCGAGGGGGTGGGCGGCGGCGTCCGGGTCCGTCTTGAAGCCGGTCACCAGCTGGATCACGAACGGCATGAGGTACAGCAGTCCGAGCGCTGCGACCAGCGTGTACCCGAGGATCCGCAGTGGCGGCGGGAAGCGGCCGAGCACCGGGGTCCCCTGCCCCCGGGCGGCCGCGGCCTTGGCGTTCATCGCTTCCTCCGGGTGCGGGGGCCCCGCTCGCGCAGCACGAGGCGCTGCAGGGCGGTCATGGCCAGGATCAGGGCGAGCAGGAGGAAGGCGATGGCCGCCCCCTGCCCGAAGTCGGCGTCGCCGAAGGCGGACGAGTAGGACAGGTAGGCCGGGGTCAGGGTCGTGTTGCCCGGTGCGCCCTGGCTCATGACGTACACCTGGTCGAAGACCTGCCAGGTGCCGATCAGGCCGAGGGTGAGGACGAGGAAGAGCACGGGCCGCAGGGCCGGCAGCGTCACGTGCCGCAGCATCTGGAAGCGGCTCACGCCTTCGATGGCGGCCGACTCCTCGAGCTCGCGCGGGATGTCCTGGAGGGCCGCGAGGAAGATCAGCATGAAGGTGCCGGAGGTCGTCCACACGGCGAGCAGGATGATCGTGCACATCGCCACGGACGGCCCGGACAGCCACTCGAACCAGGACAGTCCCATGAAGGAGCCCTCGGCCAGGGCGCCCGAGGGGTGGTCGGTGTCGACGACGCCGAGGCCGTCGAGCAGGAGGGAGAGGACTCCGCGGGAGTCGTTGAACCAGTTCGGCCCCTCCATCCCGATCCAGGACAGCGCGGTGTTGACGGCGCCGCTGCCCTGGAACATGAAGAGGAAGACGGTGGCGACCGCGATGGAGCTGGTGACGGAGGGGAAGAAGAACGTGGTGCGCAGGGCGCCGCGGCCGCGCAGCAACCGCTGGTTGACGATGAGCGCCAGGGACAGCGCGAGGACGGTCTGCAGGGGGACGGTCAGCAGTACGTAGTAGAGGTTGTTCCGCAGCGAGGTCGCGAACAGGACGCGGTCGAGGCCGTCCCGGGTGAGCAGGGCCCGGTAGTTGTCGAGCCCCACGAAGTCCGCCTGGCCGCCGAAGGGGTTGGACTGCCCGTCCCAGTGCAGCAGGCTCACCCACAGCGCCATCAGGATCGGCAGGACCAGGAACAGGCCGAGGACGAGCACCATGGGGCTGACGAACAGCCAGCCCCAGGCGCCTTCGCCGCGGCGCCCCACGCGAGGGGAGGGGGAGGCGTGGGACGCCGCGGCCGGACCGGACTCGCCGGGCGGGGCGGGTATGCCCGGCGAGCCGGCCGTCGGGGGGCCGTCGGCCGCCGTACGGGTGGTGTCATGGAGTGGCACGGCCGCTCAGTCGCCCTTCGCGAGGGCCTGCTCGCCGTTGCGCTGCAGGTCGGCGAGGATCTTCTCCGGGTCGGCGGTGGCCAGCGCCGCGAGGTCGGTGTTGAACTGGGTGAGGACCTTGTCGAAGCCGGCGACGGTCACCGGGCCCTGGGCGTAGGAGTCGGCTTCGGCCCACGCCCTGGCGGACGGATTCCGCTCGGCGTACTCGGCGAGGGCGCTGGTGCGGGAGGGCATGACGCCGAACGCCTCGGCGTTCTTCAGCTGCTGCGCGCCGGTGGTGAGGTGCTTCACCAGGTCCACGGCCGCCGCCCGGTGGGCGCTCTCGGCGGCGACGCCCCAGCACTGGCTGAAGGCGAGCGTGCCCCTGCCGGCCGGGCCGGCGGGCAGCGGGACCACCTCGTACTCCACGTCCGGGTAGTCGAGCCTCATGGCGCCGGTGAGCCAGTTGCCCTCGATGGTCATGGCGGCCTTGCCCTTGCCGAACGCCTCGCCGCCCCAGTTGGTGTCGACCTGCCCGGCGTACTTCATGGAACCGGACTTCAGCAGGGACCGCACGTACTCGAGCGCCCGGACGTTCTGCTCGCTGTCGGCGGTCATCTCCGTCTGGTCGGCGTTGGTGATCCAGCCGCCCGCCCCCTTCATGAAGGCGCCGATCCGCTGGTACTCGCCGTTGACGACGAGTCCGGTCACACCACCGGTGGTCAGCTTGCCGGCGACCTCCTCCAGCTGCGCCCAGGTGGTGGGGTGGTCCTCGGCGGTCAGCCCGGCCTTCTCCCACAGTTCGCCGTTGATCGCCAGGGCGAGGGTCGAGGTGTCCTTGGGCAGGCACACCAGCTTCCCGTCGTGGGTGAAGGAGGCGCGCAGGCGGGGGGAGAAGTCGTCCGCGTCCTCGACCTGATCGCCGTAGGGGTACAGGGAGCCGCCCCTGGCGTAGTTCGCGAACTGGTCGGAGTTCACGTAGAAGGCGTCCGGCGGCTTGTGTCCGGCGAAGGACTGGGAGAGTTGCTGGTTGATGTCCTTGGCGACGTCCACGGTCACGGTGTGGCCGGACCGCTCGGACCATGCGGCCGCCGCCTCCTTGACCGCTTTGGTCTCGGCGTCGCCCGAGGAGGCGATCAGCACGGTCAGGTGCTGTCTGCCGCCGTTGTCCTGCGCCGTCTCCCCGCCGCTGCCGAAGCTCGACGAGCAGCCGGTTGAGGCGAGGAGCGCCGTGCAGGTGACGAGGGCCGCGGCGGCCGTGCGGTTGACCATGGATTCCTCCGGAGGGGACGGGACGGTACATGCGGATCCGGCATGTGGATCCGGCCGGGCGTACGGGGATGCGGAGCGGGGCGGGGGTGGGCGCCCCGGGCCCGGGCGGTGCCGGCCGGGCAGGTACGGCGCCGGCCGCCCGGCGGTCACCCGGCGGCGGTCGGCCCGGGTGCGGCGGTGCTGTCGCGCACGACCAGGGACGGCTCCAGCAGGAGCCGCTCGGGCGGTGCCCCGGGGGCGGACATCCGGGCCAGCAGCAGCCGTACGCACTCCCGGCCGACCTGCTCCAGCGGCTGGGCGACGGAGGTCAGGGAGGGGGAGAGGAGTTCGGCGGCCGGCGAGTCGTCGAAACCGGCCACGGCGACGTCCTTGCCGGGGAGAGCGCCGCGCTCGCGCAGCGTCTGGTAGCAGCCGAGCGCCAGCATGTCACTGGCCGCGATCACGGCGGTCGCTCCCGCGTCCAGGAGCGGCCCGACGGCTTCGCGGGCCGCCGCGATGTCGTTCGTGCTCTGCGCGCGCCGCCCCCGGGTCGGCAGTCCGTGCCGGCGCATGGCCCGCTGCCAGCCCGCGGCGCGGTCGTCACCGGCGCCGGAGGCGCCGCGCTCCCAGCCGAGGAAGGCGATCCGGCGGTGGCCCAGGGCGACCAGGTGCTCGACGGCGGCGTCGGTGCCCGAGGCGCCGTCGACGTCGACCCAGTCGCCGATCTGCCGTCCCGACCACATTCGGCCGAAGCCGACGAACGGCACGCCCCGCTTGGCGAGCCACGCCTGGCGCGGGTCGCCCCGCTCCGTGCCGCTGAGCACGAAGCCGTCGACCTCGTGCCGGTCGAGCATCTCCTCGTAGCCCTCCAGGCTCGGGCCGCCGGGCGGGCAGGCGAACAGCAGGATGCTGTAGCCGGCCTCGTCGGCGGCCTGCGACAGCGCGTGCAGGAACCGGTCGAGGACCGGATGGCTGGACGGGGCGGGCAGTACGCCGTAGCCGATCAGCTTGCTGGAGCGGGTCCGCAGCGTCTGCGCGGCGCGGCTGGGGCGGTAGTTCATCTCGTCGATCACGCGGCGGACCCGTTCCAGGGTCTCGGGCCGCAGCATGTCCGGCGAGTTGATCGCGTTCGACACCGTCTGCGGCGAGACCCCGGCCCGGCGGGCGACCATCGCCAGGGTCACCGGGCCGCCCTTGGCCGAGGAGCTGTTTCCGGAGCGGGGCATACGGGTCTCCAGGTTGCAGAGGAGATGAAGACTCTCTTTTAGCGTTCCAAAGCCGTTGTCGGCGATCCTGCGCTTGACCTATGGTCTTTGGATCGATCTAACGCTGAGAGGTTCTACTCCCTTGGACAGCACTGTCAAGCCCCAGGGCAACGACGACCCGGTCGCGGAGCCCCCACCGGCGGCCGCGGGCCTGCAGCCGTTCCTGCACGACGCGGTCGTCACGCTGCACGCGCCGAGCCTGGTGGTCTCGCGTGCGGACGGCCAGCTCGGCGGGGGAGCCGACGGCTTCTACCACGGTGACCGCAGGGCGCTGTCCCGGCTGACCGTCGCGGCCGAGGGCATCGCCCTGGCGCCGGTCCTGGGCGGGCTGCTGGGAGCGGACCGGGCGGACTTCCGGTCGGTCCTGCGCGGCCTCGGGGAGACGACACCGGACCCGGCGGTCACCCTGCACAGGCGCCGCGGCACGGCCGCCGGCCGTCTCGAGGAGACCATCGAGGTCACCAACGCGGGCAGCGAGCACGTCCGTCTCCGGCTGACGGTGACCGCCGGCACGGACCTCGCCACCATGGAGCAGGTCAAGTCCGGGCGGCCCCCGGAGGCGGTGGCGCCGCAGGCCGCGGACGGCGACGGTGACGGCGCCGTACTGGCCTGGAGGGGCGGCGACTTCACCGTCGGTCTGGCGAGCGAGCCCGCGCCGGACACGCTCCACGCGCCGGCCGGCCGGCTGTCCTACGACGTCGACCTCGGGCCCGGTACCTCGTGGAGTGCGACGCTGAGCTGCACAGCGGCCCACGCGGACGGCGACCAGTTCCCGGCCGCGCCCGCCGGCCGGCTCCCCTGGCGCACTCCGGCCCCGCGCAGCGCCGACCGCCGCCTCGACCGGTGGCTGGAGCAGTCCCTCGCCGACCTGGACCGACTGCGCCTGACCGACCCGGAGTCGCCGCGGGAGGGCCGGCGGGACCAGTTCCTGGCCGCCGGCGCCCCCTGGTTCCTGACCCTCTTCGGCCGCGACTCGCTGTGGGCCGCCCGCATGCTCCTCCCGCTCGGCACCGATCTCGCCGCCGGCACCCTGCGCACCCTCGCCCGCCGCCAGGGCGTGGTCACCGACCCGGCCACGGAGGAGCAGCCGGGCAAGATCCTGCACGAAGTGCGCCGTGACACCCTCCGGATCGCGGACCGGCTCTCCCTCCCGCCGGTGTACTACGGCACGGTCGACGCCACCCCCCTGTGGATCACCCTCCTCCACGACGCCTGGCGCTGGGGCATGCCCCGGCAGGAGGTCGAACGACTGCTGCCGCACGCCGAGTCGGCGCTCGCGTGGATGCGCGACCAGGCGGACGCGAGCGGCGACGGCTTCCTCAAGTACGTCGACCGCACCGGCCGCGGTCTGTCCAACCAGGGCTGGAAGGACTCCGACGACTCCATCCGCCACCGCGACGGCCGCCTCGCCGATCCGCCGATCGCCCTGTGCGAGGTCCAGGCGTACGCGTACGAGGCCGCACGCGCCGGAGCGGCCCTGCTGCGCGCCTTCGGGCGGCCGGGTGCGGACGCCTGGGAGGAGTGGGCCCACCGGCTCGCCCTGCGCTTCCGCGAGCGCTTCTGGGTCGAGGACGAGCGAGGGCCCTATCCGGCCGTCGCGCTGGACGGCCGCGGCCGGCCGGCGGACGCCGTCACCTCCGGCTTCGGCCACCTGCTCGGCACGGGCCTGCTCGACGAGGAGGAGGGCGCCCTGCTGGCCGCCCGGCTGACCGGGCCCGACCTCGACGCGGGCCACGGCCTGCGCACCCTCAGCAGCGAGTCGGTGGGGTACAACCCCTACGGGTACCACACCGGCTCCATCTGGCCGCACGACACCGCCGTCGCCGTGCACGGCCTGGTCAGAGCCGGTTTCCCGGACGCCGCCGCGTCCCTGGCGGACGGACTGCTGACGGCGTCGGCCGCCTTCGGCGCCCGGCTGCCCGAACTCTTCGCCGGCCACGGCGGCGGGGCCGGATCCGGCCCCGCCCCCTACCCGGCGTCCTGCCGGCCCCAGGCATGGGCGGCCGCCTCCTCCGTCCTGGTGCTCCGGGCCGCTCTCGGACTGGACGCCGACGTCCCCGGTGGCACCGTCACCGTGGCCCCCGCCTTCGCCTCGGCGTTCGCGCCGCTCACGGTGACGGGGCTCCAGGTCGGCGGGGAACGGCTGGACGTCTCGGTCGCGGCGGACGGATCGGTGGAGGTGACCGCACCGGAGGGGCTGAACGTGCTCGGCTCCTGACGCTGCCCCGGCGGGCGGCCGGCGCCGGCCGCCCGCCGCCCGCGGAGAACCGCCGTGCCGCCGCCTACCCCTTGACGGCGGAGCCGGCCACTCCCTGGACGAACCACCGCTGGAAGAAGGCGAAGACGACCAGAACGGGCAGGACGAGGAGGACCCCGAAGGCCAGCACCTGGCCCCAGTCGACGGGCATCTGGCCCTGGAAGACGCTCATCTGCAGGGGCAGCGGGCGCACCGAGGGATCGGAGACCATCAGGACGGGCCAGAGGAAGGAGCCCCACTGGATGAGGAAGGTCAGGATCGCGACCGAGGCGAAGACCGGCTTCGACATCGGGACGACGACGGCGAAGAAGGTGCGCCAGGGACCGGCGCCGTCGATGCGGGCGGCCTCCTCGATGCTGGGCGGGACGGCGCGGAAGAAGGTGGCGAACTGGTAGACGGAGAAGGCGTTGGCGATGAACGGGAGGGCCTGGATGTAGATGGTGTTGCGCTGGCCGTTGAACATGTAGAACAGCGGGACGGCGACCGCCTCGAACGGCACCAGCATCAGCAGCAGCACGAGGGTGAAGACGGTGCCCCGGCCGCGCCACTTCAGCCGGGTGAGGCCGTAGGCGGCCATGGAGTTGACGATCAGGCCGCCCAGGACCACGACGGTGGCCAGAAGCACCGACACACCCATGAAGCGCCAGAAGTAGCCGGTGGCGTCGGAGTCGAAACTGCTCAGGACGGCGCTGTAGTTGTCGAGGGTCAGATGAGTGGGCAGGAAGCCGGTCAGGCCGTCGAGCACCTGGTCGGAGGGCTTGAAGCTGCCGATGACCAGGTAGAGGGCCGGCAGGACGAAGACGAACGCCAGCACGCCGAGGACGGCGTAGTCGAGGAAGCGGCGAAGCGGTGTGCGGGTCATGGTCATTCCTCGTCGCCGGTGCGCATGACGCGGCGCTGGATGAGGGTCAGGACGACGACGATCAGGAAGAAGACGACCGTGATCGCGGACGCCTGGCCGATGTTGTTCTGGTCGAAGGCGGTGGTGACGGCCTGGTACATCACGGTGCGGGTGGCGTCCTCGTCGAGCCCGCCGCCCTTGACGAGGATGTAGACCTGGTCGAAGACGCGGAAGGACAGCACGGAGGTCAGCATGGCGACGAAGACGAGGGTGCCGCGGATGCCGGGCAGGGTGACGTGACGGAACCGCTGCCAGCGTGACGCCCTGTCGAGCTGTGCGGCCTCGTAGAGCTCGGCGGGGATCTGCTGGAGGCCGGCGAGCAGGATGACCATCTGGAAGCCGACGCCCTGCCAGACGGACAGCACGATGATCGAGGCCATGGCGGTGAGCCCGTCGCCGAGCCAGTCGAAGGCTCCCCAGTTGCCCAGACTGACCGCGTTCAGAGCCGAGTTGAGAAGGCCGTCGCCGCTGCGGGAGAGGATGAGGCGCCAGATGACGGCGACCAGGGCCATGGGGAAGACGACGGGCATGAAGAACAGCGACCGGAAGACCCCGATCGCCTTGAGTTTGCGGTTGAGCAGGATCGCCAGGCCCAGGGCGAGGGCGGTCTGGAGGGGCACGACGACCGCGGCGAAGGTCAGGTTGTTCAGCAGGGCCCGCAGGAAGGGGCCGGACATGTCGGGATCGGTGAAGATGCGCCGGTACTGCTCCAGGCCGAAGAAGCTCGGCGCAAGCGGGGAACCGAGCCGCACGTTGTGGAAGGACAGGACGACGGCGTAGACGAAAGGCACACCGACGAAGGCGATCAGCCCGCCGAGGGCGGGCGCGGACATCAGCAGTCCGTGCACCAGGTCGCGGTCGGGGCGCCGGGGCCGTACGGGCCCGGCGGATGTCGGTGACGGGTCCGGTCTGCGCCGGTCCGGCGCGGCGGGTTCGTGGTTCACGGTGGTCACGGCGGGGTTCCTCTTTCCGGTCGGGAGGGGCGGGCGCTGTCGGGGGCGCGTCCGCCCCTCCCGGCTGCCGACTGCCGGCTACCGCAGCTCGTAGCCGTCGTTGTCCGAGAAGTCCTGATCGATCGCGCGGGCGGCCTCGGCCAGGGCGGCCTTCGGGTCGGCGCCGCCGTAGACGTCGCTCAGCGCCTGGCCGAACTCGGCGGTGACCGCGGGGTATCCGGCGGTGATCGGCCTGGTCACGGCGACACAGGACCGGTCGACGGCGCTGTCGCCGCAGGGCTTGGCGAGTTGGTCGGCGAAGAGCCGGAGCGGGCCGCCCGGCTTGTACAGCTCGCTCTCGGCGAGGGCGGACCGGGTGCCGGGAGGGGCGCCGTTGGCCTCGGTCATCGCGGTGACGTTGGCGTCGTTCAGCAGGGAGTCCAGGAAAGCGCCGGCGGCCTTGCCGTTCTTGGTGTTGGCGCCGATGCCCCACGCCCAGGAGCCCTGACCGGTCTTGGGGCCGTTGCCGAAGTCGGGCAGGGGCAGGACGACCAGGTCGTCGCCGAGGGCCTCGCTGTAGGCGGGGTACATCCAGTGGCCGACCCAGCTCAGCGCGGCCCGCCCCTTGGTGAAGGCGTTGCCGTCGGTGTTGGGGTCGACGTACTTCTTCCAGGACTGGAAGGTCTTGAGGGCCGAGGCCGCGGCCGGCGTGTCCAGCGCGCCGGTGGCCTTGCCGTCCTTCAGCAGCGAACCGCCGGCCGACCAGACGATGGGCGCGAAGCCGTAGGTGCCCCACTCGGAGGCGTACCCGTTGGCCTCCTGGAGGTCCAGGCTCTTGCCGTCGGAGTCCTTCGCGGCCAGCTTCTCCACCGCCTCGGTGAACTCGGCCGCGGTCCAGGCGTCGGACAGGCCCTCGGGGTACTTCACCCCGGCGGCGTCCAGCAGCTTCTTGTTGCCGTAGACGCCGAGCCCGGAGTCGTACATGCCCAGCCCGTACCGCCTGCCGTCGATCTCGCCCTCGGCCTTGATGGCGTCGGTGGCGTTCGCCAGGGTCTTGGCCGAGACGTAGTCCTCGATCGGGGCGAGCTTGCCGTTGTAGACGAAGTTGGCCATGGTCGGGCCGTCGAACTCCATCACGTCCGGCAGTTCGGAGGCGTCGGTGGCGGTGATGGTCTTGGTGTAGTCGGCGTCCGGGATCAGGGTCAGCTTGACTTCGACCTTCTCCTGCGAGGAGTTGAAGGACTCCACAGCGCTCCGCAGCGCGGCGGCCTCGGCCTTGACGCCCTGGTGGGCCCAGACGGTGATGGTGCCCGTGCCGCTGCCCTCCTCGGCGGAGACGCCTCCGCTGCCTCCGCCGCAGCCGGCCAGCGCGGCCAGCGGCAGGACGAGGGCCAGGGCCGCACAGGCCGTTCGCCGGGATCTCGTGGTGCCGGGATTCATGGTGGGCGCCTCCGGTGCGCGGTGTACGGGTGGGTGGGTGGTGGTGCGCGGGTCTGTGCGGGGAGGTCGGCGCGTGCCCTGCGGCGACGTGGCCGGTGCCCCCGTCACGGGGCCTGCCCGTGCGGCAGGCCGGGGCCGGCGCCCGGCTCCCTGATCTCCAGGGGCAGCAGTTCCCAGACGTCGACGGCGTGGTTCAGGCGCACGCCCGGCGCGGTGCGGACCTCGAGGTGCCAGGGGTCGTCCCCCGTCGGGTAGAAGCGCAGGGTGAGCACCTGGCCTGTGGAGGTCAGGAAGACTTCGGCGATGGAGTGGTCGACGACCACACGCAGGTCCACCGGCTGTCCGGTGGGACAGGGCATCCGGTAGGAGCCGCCGTGTGCGCGGCCGTCCGACGAGGCGCGGTCGCGGTCGACGACCAGTTCGCCCGCGGCGGCGTCGAGGCGGATGTCGAGATACCCGGAGCCGTCCGAGGTGGTCAGCAGCCGCAGGGCCGCCGCGCCCGCCGTATCCAGACGGGCCGTCAGGTCGAAGGAGCGGCCCACGCGGCCCAGCGCCACGGACTCCCGACCGCGGCCGTGGAGGACGCCCTCGGCGTGTACGGTGTGCTCGCCGCGCAGGGCGAGCAGTTCGGCAGCGGGCCGCTGGCGCAACGTGCCGTCGCCGCCGACCGAGATCTCGCGGGGGAGGGTCAGCACACCGGCCCACCCGTCCGAGACCGCCCAGGACTCCTCGCGGGCCTCCGCGGACCAGCCCCACACCAGCCACCTGCCGCCCGGCGCCCGCAGCAGGGCGGGGGCGTAGCAGTCCGGCCCGTGGTCGACGAGGACGGGCGGGCCGGCCTCGAAGCCGTCGCCGCGCTCCTCGCCGATCAGCGCCGCGACGCAGCGCGCGCCGTCGTGGTCGTTCCACGCGCTGAAGATCAGGGCGCCGGGCCGCCCGGACTGCGGGGGAAGGTACTGGGGGCACTCCCAGCCCTCGCCGGTGTGCAGGCCGGTGTCGCCGACCGGCTCCTGCTCGCGGGCTTCGAAGGGGCCCAGGCAGGTCCAGGTCTCCAGGTCCGGCGACTCGTACAGCAGCGCCGCGCCCCGGCCGTCCGCGAGGGCGGCGCCGACCAGCATCCGCCACCTGTCGCCGTCCCGCCACACGTACGGGTCGCGGTACATGGTGCAGTCCTCGGGCCAGGCGGGTATGAGCAGGTCGCCCCGCGGGCCGAAGGTCCGGCCGCCGTCCCGGGAGGTGGCGGTGGCGACCGGCTGGTGCCGGGGCGAGCGGTCCCGGCGGTTCGCGGAGTAGAAGACGACCAGCCGGTCTCCGTCGGAGACCGCGCTGCCGGAGAAGCAGCCGTCGGCGTCCACGCCGCCCGGGGCCGGGGACAGGGCGACGGGCAGCGGTTCCCAGTTCACGAGGTCGGGACTGCGGAAGTGGCCCCAGTGCATGTTGGCGTGGGTCGCGCCGTAGGGGTTGTACTGGTAGAAGACGTGGTGGTGGCCGTCGTGCAGGACCAGCCCGTTGGGGTCGTTGATCCAGTTCCGGGGCGGCCGCAGGTGCGCTACGGGCCGGTACGGATCGCGGGGCGCGGTGGACACACGTGTGCCTTTCGGTATGTGCGGCGGAGCGTGCGGGAACGGACGGTCACCGGGGAAGGCCGGCCGCGATCCCCGCGGGGATCGCGCCGGGGGCGGCTTCCGCGGGCACTCGCCGCAGGCCCCCGCGGCACGGCGGCGGAAGCCGGGTCCGCCGCAGGCCCCCGCGGCAGGACGCCAGGCCCCCGCGGCGGGATGCGGGGAGGGCGGGGCGGAGCGCCGGCGACGGACCGGCCGCCGGCGCGGTTCAGTGCTCCGCGGCGCTGTCGGACATCAGGCGGGCATGCCGCCGCGACGGCTCGTCGAAAACATCGGGGGACATGTGTGTACCCTCACTGTGTTCCAAGTACCGGCAGGACCGACGACCGGTTGCGACGGTCGCCTGTCATGGTGTGAAGTGCTTTGCCGCCCCGGGGTCAGAGTCGGGGCGGCGAAGCGACCGATGCCCGCGCCACCAGCGGGCAAGGCAGCAGTTCCTGGGTGCCCGGGCCCGGTGGCCGGCCCGGATTCCTGGTGAGCGCGAGCAACCGGGCCACGGCCCGTGCCCCCATCTCGTAGTGCGGGAGCTGAACGGTGCTCAGCCGCGGGTGAACCGACTCGCAGACCAGCTCCTGGTTGTCGAACCCGATGACCGACAGGTCGCCGGGGATGGACAGTCCCGACTCGGCGGCGGCCCGGTAGGCACCGGCCGCCATCCGGTCGTTGAAGCAGAACAGCGCCGTGGGACGTCGTTCCGCCGACAGCAGGCGTCGCGCGGCGAGGTAGCCGGCGTCCACGTCACCGCCGACCGTGTTGAACGACGCGGCCGTCTCGGCGGCGATCAGGGAGGGGTCGTAGGCGATGCCGGCCTCGGCCAGCGCCTTGCGGTAGCCCTCCAGGCGGCCCTGACGGGCGGGAAGGTCGACGGTCTGCACGGTCATGCCGATCCGGCGGTGGCCGTGGTCGATCAACTCGCGCACCGCCGCGTAACCGCCCTGCACCTCGTCCGGCACCACGGAGGGGACGGCCGAATCGTCCGAGCGCGCGTCCAGCAGCACCGTGGGCGTCGAGCGCAGGACGTCCGGCAGATCCACGACGCGGTGGTACATGGCCGCGTACACCACGCCGTCCACCTGCCGCTGGAGCAGCATCTCCGTGCCGACGCGCTCCAGTTCGGCGTCGCCGCCGGTGTTGACCAGCAACAGCACCAGTCCCTCGGCCGCGGCGCTCTCCTGCGCGCCCAGGATCATCCGCCCCGCATGGGGAGTCGTGGCTATCTCGTCGCTGACGAAGCCGATGGTCTGCGACCGCTGCAGCCTCAGTCCCCGGGCGAGACCGTTCGGCGTGTACCCGAGCTCCTCGGCGATCCGCAGCACGCGCTGCCGGGTCTGCGGGCTGATCCGCTTGCCCTCGACCCGGTTGAGGATGTGGGACACGGTCGTGACGGACACACCTGCCGCCTCGGCCACGTCCTTGATCCTGCTCCGCCGCGCCATCTCCCCTGCCAAAATGGTTGATTCCGGGTTGCCCAATCGATTTGGCATCCGCGTGCACACGAGGGTGCCGCCAGCCGGAGCCGCTGTCAATGGCTTGTTCCGAACCCGTGGACGCGGCATGTCCTCCCGCTGCAGCGGCGTCTGCCGACCACGTGCACCCGACGGCCCACGGGCGGCGCGCCCGCCGACGCGGCGGGCACCCGGCGGGTGCTCGTTCCGCCGCCGGCCCTGTACGGCCCGGCGGAGGACAGCGGATCGAACTCGACCCCGCCCCGCACGACCTCGCAGGAGGGCGGCTGCGCCTTCACCGCCTTCAACCGCCCGCACCGGCCGCCCGGTCGAGCCGCGCAACGTCTGCCGCTCCTTCACCCGCGCCGCCGGGAAGGCCGGCCTTCGGGCGACCCGGCCGCACGACGCCCGGCACGGCTGCGCGGCCCTGCTGACCGCGGCCGGGGCCGCTCCCCGTGTGGCGATGGAGATCCTGGGGGCACAGCCGGATCAGCATCACCATGGACGTCCGCACGCACGTCGCGCAGGACACCCAGCGGGAGGCCATCAGCCACATGGACCGGCTGCTTCGGAGACAGCCCGAGCACGGCTGACCGCTGCCGTTGATGTCACCTGTGGATGTCAAACGCCCCGGACCTTGATCGGTCCGGGGCGTTTGCGCCGGTGCCCCCGGCAGGATTCGAACCTGCGACACCCGCTTTAGGAGAGCGGTGCTCTATCCCCTGAGCTACGAAGGCGGACGCAGGACAGGTTAGCGGATGAGCGCGGGGCGTGCCGAACGTGTTGGGCGGAAGTCAGTACGTCAGGCCGTGTCCGAAGGGATAGAGGGTGCCGGTGGAGCCGAGGTCCGGGACGGCGACCGGGAGCCTGCCGGCGGGGGAGAGGTCGCCGTAGACGGTGCGGACGGCGGCCCGGAGGGAGGGGGCGCCGTAGGAGTAGGTGGCCAGGTAGGCCGGGACGCCGGGGAAGCGGCGGACGTCGTACGGGTTGCGGACGGCGACGGCGACGACCGGCGTGCCGGTGTCCATCAGGGCCTGGACCAGCCTCGCCTGCGCGGCGCCCTTCTCGGAGCCCGCCGCGGCCGCGTTGACGGAGACGATCACCAGGCCGGCGCCCGCCGCCGCGCCGGCCGCCTCCGTGATGCGGTCCGCGGAGGGGATCGCGCCCGTCTCCAGCACGGTGGCGCTCTGGCCGGGCCGCTCGGTGACCGCGTCGGCGAGGGTCCGGGTGGTGCCCACGCCCCAGCCGGTGACCAGGACGGAGCGGGCGCCGGAGGGGAGGGGCAGGAGGGAGCCCTCGTTCCTGACCAGGGTGACCGTGCGGTCGGTGATGGCCTGGGCGTCGGTCCTGTGGTGCTCGGCGCCGACGGTGCGCACGGCGTGCTGCTCGTCCACGTACGGGTGCCGGAAGAGGTCCCGGCGGAGCTTGTGCGCCAGGATCCGCTCGACCGAGGCGTCCAGACGGGAGACGGGGATCTCCCCACCGCGCACGGCCTCCAGAACGGCGCCGTAGGCGGTGTCCAGTCTCGGCGCCAGGACGAGCTGGTCGCAACCGGCCCTGAGGGCCTGGACCGGTGCCACGTCCGGCGGGAACTGGCCCGAGGCGCCCTGCATGTCCAGGGCGTCGGTGACGATCAGGCCCTCGAAGCCCAGCTCCTCGCGCAGCAGCCCGGTGACGATCGGCTGCGACATGGTGGCAGGGACCCCCGACGGGTCCAGGGCCGGGACGACGATGTGGGCCGTCATGATCGTGTCGACCCCGCGCGCGATGGCGGCCCGGAAGGGCGGCAGGTCGATGCTCTCCAGCTCCTCGCGGGTGTGGTCGATCCGCGGGAGACCGGTGTGGCTGTCGGTGTCGGTGTCGCCGTGCCCGGGGAAGTGCTTGGCGGCCGAGGCGACCCGGCCGCGGTGGTAGCCGCTCACGGAGGCGTCGACCAGGGAGGCGCACAGGGCGGGGTCGGAGCCGAAGGAGCGGACGCCGATGACCGGGTTCTCGGGGTTGACGTTGACGTCGGCGACCGGGGCGTAGTTCTGGTTGACGCCCATCGCCGCCAGCTCCAGGCCGATGATCTCGGCCGAGCGCCGGGTGTCGGCGGCGGACCGGCCCGCCGCCAGCGCCATGTTCCCGGGCAGGAGGGTGGCGGGGTCGGTGAGGCGGTAGACGACGCTGCCGCCCTCCTGGTCGATGGAGACCAGCAGCGGCACGCGGGCGCCCGCGCGGACCGCGGCCCGCTGGAGGCCGTTGGACAGACGGGCGGTCTGGAGCGGGTCGCGGACGTTGTCGGGGCCGCGGCGGGCGTCGAAGTAGATGACCCCGCCCGGCCGGTACTTGGCGATGACCTCGGCGGGGGTGTCCACGCCGTACAGGGTGCGGTTGCCCGCGGAGACCGTGTCGGCGGCCTGCCCGTAGACCTCGACGACGAAGAGCTGCCCGACCTTGTCCTCCAGGGACATGCGGCGGACCAGGGCCCGGGCCCGGGCGCGTGCGCGGTCGGTGCCGGAGCCGGCGGCCGATCCCGCGGCCGTCCCGGTGTCCGCGTTCGCCGGGGAGGAGAGGGCGGCGGAGGCGGTCAGCGCCGCGGTGACACCGAACAGGCCGGTGGCGAGGGCTTGTCTGCGGCTGGGAGTCGCGGGCTGCTGCATCGGGTCTCTCCTCACATGGGCGGATGGAACGGGTGGGGCCGGTGGTGCGCGTGCGGAAGGGACGGCATGTGGGGACGGATGCCGGAGCCGTGGCGGCCACATCGTTCCAGCGCGCCGGGCCCGCGGCCAGAGGGGTGCGGGACTGTCAGTGGTCGGGCCATTGGCGGAGGTGCACGGGGAGGCGCGGAAGGAGGGGGCGGGGGAGCCGGGAAGGAGGGGACGGGAGGGTGGGTCGGGGGGCGGCTTCGGGCGGGGAGGTTCGGGCGGGCCCACTGGGATTGTGGCCGTGGCGGCCGGGGCCGGGCGCGGCGACGCGCGGCGCGGGCGCGGCACGGTGCTCCCGGAGGGTGACGCGGGACGCGTCCGCCGCGGGAGCCGGGGCCGTGAGCGCGCGCCGGACGCCTCGGCGGCGCCTCAGCGACCCAGCGGCTTCTCGTACCAGGCCACGTCCCAGTACCGGCCGAACTTCCGGCCGACCTCGCCGTACGTGCCGATGTGGCGGAAGCCGAAGCGGGCGTGGAGGCGTACGGAGGCCTCGTTGGGCTGGGCTATGCCCGCGTAGGCGCGGTGGACGTCCTCGCCGCCGAGGGCTTCGAAGAGGTGCTCGTACAGCAGGGTGCCGACACCCCGCCCGCACGCGTCGGGGGCGAGGTAGACGCTGACCTCGACCGAGGTGGAGTAGGCGGGCTTGGGGCGGAACGGGCTGCTGGTGGCGTAGCCCAGGAGGCGGTTGGATTCCGCGTCGAGGGCAACCAGAAGGCGGTGGGGACCGTCCTTGGGGTGGGAGAGCAACCAGGGACGCCTGGCGTCGGCGGTGAGGGGTTCGACGTCGAATGTGACGGGGGTCTCACGGACGTAGTGGTTGTAGATGTTCGTCAGATCCGGGAGGTCGCCTTCCTCGCCCGCTCTGACCTGGACTTCTCCGCGCTCCGTCATGCCCGGCCCTCTCTGTGCGGCGGCGCAGAATACCGCAAGATCCGGAAAAACGATGCGCGCCGTGGGAATTCTGTCCGGATTGAAGTCGTTGATTCCATCGGAACGGGCACCCGAACCAAGGAGACGCCGGGTGGCTGGACCGCCACCGACCAGTTGTAGACCACGACTCGCAAGGGAGTACGCATGGCAACCCGTGCCGTCGCCCGTCGTCAGGCCGATCCCAACGGCGCTGACGAGGCACGACCTGTACGTACCTCGTCGGCAGGGGATGTAGCGGACCGGGACCTGGTCGGCATGTACCTCGACGAGATCGCCCGCACCCCGCTGCTGGACGCGGCGAAGGAGGTCGAGCTCTCGCTCGCCATCGAGGCGGGCGTGTACGCCCGGCAGATCCTCGACGGCGAGGTCGAGCCCGTCTCGGAGGACTCGCCGAGCGCGACCGCGACCCGCGGGGAACTGGAGGCCGTGGCCGCCGAAGGCGAGCGCGCCAAGGACGTCTTCATCCGCTCCAACCTGCGCCTGGTCGTCGCCGTCGCGCGGCGCTACCCCCGCAGCGGCCTGCCGCTGCTGGACCTGATCCAGGAGGGGAACGCGGGCCTGGTGCGGGCGGTGGAGAAGTTCGACTACCGCAAGGGCTTCAAGTTCTCCACGTACGCGACGTGGTGGATCCGGCAGGCCATCACGCGGTCGATCGCCGACCAGTCGCGCACCATCCGCCTCCCCGTCCACCTGGTGGAGGAACTGGGCCGGATCCGGCGCGTGCAGCGGGAGTTCAACCGCGAGCACGGCCGCGACCCCGAGCCCGCCGAGATCGCCGAGGAGCTGGGCTCCACGGCCGAGCGCATCACGGACGTGCTGGACTGGGCCCGTGACCCGGTCAGCCTGAACATGTCCGTGGACGACGAGGGCGAGACGCAGTTCGGCGACCTGCTGGAGGACACCTCCGCGACCTCTCCCGAGGACTCCGTGCTCGTGATGCTGCGGCGTGAGGAACTGGAGGACATGATCGGTCGGCTCGACGACCGGACGGCCTCCATCATCCGGGCGCGCTACGGCATCGAGGACGGGCGCGAGCGCACGCTGACCGAGGTCGGCAAGCAGCACGGCCTGACGAGGGAGCGCATCCGCCAGATCGAGAAGCACGCCCTGCTCGAGCTGAAGAAGATGGCCCATGACACGGGCTTCGACGCGGCGGCGTGACGGCGTCCGGCGCGGTGGGGCGCACCGCGCCGCGCCGGAGCACAACCGAAGACGACCCCTGGACAGGGACCCCGGCGCATTCCCCCCCAGCGCCGGGGTCCCGCTGTGTCCGGGGCCGGTGGCGTCCGGCGCCCCGGTGCGGTGGCGGTGAGGCGGCGTGGTGGGGCGGTGGGGTGAGGCTGCACCGGGGACGCCGGGGGGACGCCGGGGAACCGAGCCGTACCGGTTCAGGGACGGCGGTAGAGGTCGCGGTACGCCGGGAACACCCCGCCCGGGCCGTCCACGCCCTCCGCGGCCAGTACCGCTTTGACCACCGCCCGCGTCAGGGTGTCGGCGCCGGCCGCCAGCACGTCGTTGACCTCCTCCGCCTCCAGCCGGCGTGTGCCGGTGGACAGGGCGAAGACGGTGTCCCCGTCGGTGAGCAGGTGCACCGGGCGGACCGCGCGGGCCAGCCCGTCGTGGGAGGTGCCCGCCAGCTTCTGCGCCTGGGCGGGGGTGAGCTGCGCGTCGGTGGCCACCACGGCCAGTGTGGTGTTGAGCGGCGGCCGTACGGAGGCGGCCGAACGGCGCTCCGACTCCTGCTGGGCGGCGGCCAGGGACCGCAGCGCCTCGGCGTGCTCGGCATCGGTGGGGAAGACCGGACGCCTGCCGTACAGCTCGCCGTAGAGCGCGCCGGTGGCCGGGTCCAGGGCCGAGCCCACCGCGTTGACCACGGCCAGCGCGCCCACCGTGGTGCCCGAGGGCAGGACCGTGCTCGCGGTGCCCACTCCGCCCTTGAGCCCGCCCGCCACAGCCCCCGCACCGGCCCCGGCGTTGCCCTGGGGGACCGGCTCGCCGACGCTCGTACGGGCGGCCGCCTCGGCCGCCTCCCGGCCGAGCGCCGCGTCGGGACGGGCCCGCCAGGAGCCGCCCCGGCCCAGGTCGAAGAGGCAGGCGGCCGGGACCACGGGCACCACCTGGTCCGGCTCCGGGCCCACGGGGAAGCCCCTGCCGCGCTCCTCCAGCCAGGACGTCACCCCGCAGGCGGCGTCCAGCCCGAAGGCGCTGCCCCCGGTCAGCACCACGGCGTCGATGCGCTCCACCAGATTGCGCGGGTCCAGGGCGTCGGTCTCCCGGGTGCCGGGCCCGCCGCCCCGCACGTCCACGGCGGCGGTCGCCCCGCCCTCCGGGGCGAGGACCACGGTCGTGCCCGTCAGCCAGCCGTCGCCGATCCGCTGCGCGTGGCCGACCCGCAGGCCCTGGACATCCGTCAGTGCGTCGTTGACCTTCGAGGCGTTCATGAGGCCATGATCCTCCTCCCGGGTGCGGGCCGGGGCCGCCGTACTCTGGAGGGATGAGCACCCCCGCCACCCCCGGCGCCACCTCCGGCCACGGCGCCGAGCCCCGCGACCCGGCCTCCGCGCTGGACTTCTCCGACCCGCTGAGCCGTCCCTCGGCCGACGACACCGACCGCGGCTGGGGCGAGCGCCCGGAGGCGGGCGGCGACGGCGGTGCTGCCGATCTGGCCCGCTTCCTGGACGAGAAGCCACCGCACCATCTGTGAGGCGCTCCGGGCAGCGCCCGGGTCAGGCCTTCCCGGAGGGACCTCCGGACGTACCTCCGGATGTACCGGACGGTCCCTCGGTGCCCGGCCGGGCACCGCCACTCTCGAGGGCGCCGCGCTGCGCCGCGAGAAGGGCGGCGTCCGCGCCGCCGTTGCCGTCGCGCTGGGCCAGCAGCGCGTCGCGGATCTCGGTGAGCAGCTCCACCTCGGTCTTCTGGGCCGGAGTCGCGGCCGCTTCCGCCGCCTCCTGGGCGCTCAGCGCGTCCAGCCGCTCCTTGAACTTGTTCATCGGCACGATCATCAGGAAGTAGACGACCGCGGCGGTGATCAGGAAGGTCAGGGCGGCGCTCAGCACCGAGCCCCACTTGATCGCGATACCGCTGACGGCCGCACCGGTCGCCGCGTCGAACTCGCACGGGCCCTGGAGGCAGGACTGGTAGCGGTCGAGGTCCCTTGGACCGATGGAGCCCACCACCGGGTTGATGACGCCTTCCACCACCGAGTTCACGATCTTGGTGAAGGCCGCCCCGATGACGACGGCAACGGCCAGATCGACCACGTTGCCCCGCATCAGGAATGACCTGAACCCGGCCAGGACGCCCTGCTTCTCGCTCAACGGACTGCCTCTCCTCCGCACACGTGCTCCGGCTTCCGCCGGATGAACGCAGCACACGCTGCACGAACTCCGCGCGGACTGTCCAGCCCGGCCCCCGGCGGGCGGTGGTCAGCACAGTGTCACCGCCAGATGGGAGTGCGCCGCCGCTCCGGCGAGCCGGGCGGCCGTCGGCCGGGGCACCGAGAGCACCACCAGCGCCCCCTCCCGGCCGCCGGATCCCGCCTCCGGGCCGGAGGCGGGCTCGGGTACGGCCGCCACCGGCACGTTCCGGGCGATGGTCCGCGCGCGGACCGCCGGGCCGGCGTCCGGGGCGCCGGCGGGGGTGGCCAGTACGTCCACCCTGTCCCCGGGCCGCAGCAGTCGCACCGCCTCCGCGTCGGGGATCCGCACAGGGGCGTCCACCGTCGTGCCGTCCTCCCCGCCGTCCGTGGACGCGGGCGGGGCCGGACCCGCCGGTGCTTCCCCGGCCGCGGGCCGGGCCGCCGGGAGCGCACGGTGCCCGTCTCCGCCCCCGTCTACGGGCGCGCCCCAGAGGGCCGCGCCCGCGGAGACGACGGCCAGCAGCAGTGCCGCCGCCCGGAACCACCGGCCCGCCGTCCGGAGCGGGCCGAGGGGGCCCCGCCCGGCACGCACCGGCTCGAACTCCGGCACGGGACCGGCGGCCGGAGGGCAGGAGGGCGGCGGAAGGGAGTGGGGCGTGGAGAGGGAGGAGGGCGGAGGGGGAACGGAGGAAGTACAGGACGAAGAGGACGAGGGGGAGGACGAGGAGAAGGGGGAGGAGAAAGGTGTGCCAGGGGGCGCGGACTGAGGGGAAGAAGAGGACATCGAGGTCACCGCCTTGTGCTGGAAGCACCCCAACGATGTCCGGCCCCGCGGAGATCCGCCGGGCCCTGTGGACTACCCACCGGTTGTGGACAACTCGCTCACCCGCGCGAGGCAGAGGCACGGGAACCGCACGAGCCGCACGCGCCCTCCGAGCCGCCCCGTACAGCTCCCACAGCCCTCGGCCCTTCGCCCACAGCCCGCCGCCGGCCGGCTCCCGGAGCCCTCTAGGGAAGCTCGATCCCCAGGTCCAGTCCGTCCAGAGCCGTCGCGCAGGCGCAGTCCCGCTCCGCCGGCAGGCCGGCCACCGTGTCGAAGAGCACCTCGCGCAGCCGTCCGACGTTCTGTGCGAAGACCTGGAGCACCTCCTCGTGCGAGACGCCCTCGCCGGTCCCGGCGCCGGCGTCCAGGTCGGTGACCAGCGCCATCGAGGAGTAGCACAGGCCCAGTTCGCGGGCGAGGACCGCCTCGGGGTGCCCGGTCATCCCGACCACAGACCAGCCCTGCGCCGCGTGCCAGCGCGACTCCGCGCGGGTCGAGAAGCGCGGCCCCTCGATCACCACCATGGTGCCGCCGTCCACCGGCTCCCAGCCGCGCCCGCGCGCGGCCGCGACGGCCGCCGCCCGGCCCGCCTCGCAGTAGGGGTCGGCGAAGGAGAGGTGCACCACGTTCGGCACCGAGCCGTCGGGCAGCGCCTCGCCGTCGTAGTAGGTCTGGACGCGCGACTTGGTGCGGTCCACGAGCTGGTCCGGCACCACCAGCGTGCCGGGCCCGTACTCGGGCCGCAGCCCGCCCACCGCGCACGGCCCCAGCACCCGCCGCACGCCGACCGAGCGCAGAGCCCACAGGTTGGCCCGGTAGTTGATGCGGTGCGGGGGCAGATGGTGCTTGCGGCCGTGCCGGGGCAGGAAGGCCACCCGGCGCCCGGCTATCTCGCCGATGAAGAGGGAGTCGCTGGGCTCGCCGTACGGCGTGTCCACCGCGACCTCCATCACGTCGTCCAGGAACGAGTAGAACCCGGACCCGCCGATGACGCCTGTCTCCGCCTGTGCGCTCATGGCCGAACACACTAGCCCCCGACGCCGCGGCCCCGCCGCGGTGCGTACCGCGACGGGGCCGGGACAGGCGGGTTCCGGCTCCGGGCCGGAAGGCGGACCGTCAGGCCGCCGAGGAGCCTGCCTTGGACGACGAGCCGCCGGACGAACCCGAGCTCTTCTCGGAGGAAGAGGAGGCCGACGAGGGCGACGACGCCGCGGACGAGGCCGACGACGAAGAAGAGGACGACGACGGGCTGCCGGACGAGGAGCCGCGGCTGTCGTTCCGGTAGAAGCCGGAGCCCTTGAAGACGATGCCGACCGCGGAGAACACCTTCTTCAGGCGGCCCTTGCAGCTCGGGCACTCGGTGAGTGCGTCGTCGGTGAACTTCTGAACCGCTTCCAGGCCCTCGCCGCACTCGGTGCACTGGTACTGATAGGTCGGCACTTGCTCCTCCTGGCACTCTTCCCTGTGGAGTGCTAACGACGCACCATGGTGCAGTATTCCGGCGGCTTAGTCCACCGGGAGCGGCGGACGGTGACCCTCGCCACGCCCCGGGGCCCCTTCCCCGTCCTCCGTCCGGCGCCCTCCGTCACCCGGTTCGCGGCTCCCTTCCACCGCCCGGTCGCCGGTCGCCCGGCCGCCCGCCGTCGGCCTTCCCGTCGCCCGGCCGCCCGTCCCCCTCCTGCCCGCCGTCCGGCTTCAGCCATCCGCGCAGTGCCGCCACCGTCGCCAGCGCCAGCGCCGTGGCGGCCAGCGGCACCGTGAATCCGGCGCTCGCCCCGAAGCCGTCCGTCAGCTGCCCGGCGGCCGACGCGGCGCCGGCCTGCCCCAGCGCCACCGCACCGGCCATCCAGGTGAACGCCTCGGTGCGCACGCCCGCCGGAACCAGCCGCTCCACCAGGGTGAAGCCGGTGATCAGGCTCGGCGCGATGCCCATGCCGGTCAGCAGCCCGAGGACGGCCAGCAGCGGGACCACGTCCACCGCCCACAGGGGCGCGGTGGTCAGCGTCAGCAGCGCGTACGCCGCCAGCAGCCGGCGCTGCGGGGCCGAGCGCCAGGTCAGGGCGCCGAAGACGAGACCGGCGAGCATGTTGCCCGCGGCGAAGATCCCGTACAGCACGCCGTTGAGGCCCGGCTGTCCGATGGAGTCGGTGAAGGCGGCCATCGACACCTGCATCCCGCCGAAGACAGCGCCGATGCCCAGGAAGGCGACGATCAGCACCCGTACGCCCGGCACCGACAGCGCCGAGGCGTGCGGCGCGCCGTCCGCTCCCCGGGCGCGGCGGTGGGCGGGCGGCGCGGTACGGCGCTGGGCCGCGAAGAGCAGTCCGCCGACGATGGTCAGGGCCGCCTCGGCGGTCAGCCCGGCGGCCGGGTGCACTCCGGTGCACAGGGCGGTGGCCAGGACCGGGCCGATGACGAAGGTGAGCTCGTCGGTGACCGACTCGAACGCCGCCGCCGTCGACAGCAGCCGGGTCCTGCCCGGCCCGCCCGGCGGGCCCGATCCGTCCGGTGAACCGGGCCCGCCCCTGAGCAGGTGCGCCCAGCGGGCCCGCACCATCGGGCCGACCTGCGGCACCGAGGCACCGGCCGGCACGGCCGCCAGCAGCAGTGCCCACAGCGGCGCCCGGGACAGCGCCAGGGCCGTCAGCACGCCCACGGCGGCGGCGTGCAGCAGCACCCCGGGCACCAGGACCGCACGCTGGCCGAAGCGGTCGGCGAGCCGGCCGCTGCGGGGTGCGAACAGGGCCATCGACACGCCGGTCACGGCGGAGACGGCGCCCGCCGTGCCGAACGATCCGGTGGTGTCCTCGACCAGCAGCACGATGCCGAGCGTCAGCATCGCGAAGGGCTGGCGGGCCAGGAAGCCGGGCAGCAGGAACGTCCACGCACCGGGAGTGCGCAGCAGGTCCCGGTAGCCGGGCTTCCGGTTCGTGACGGGAGTGACCGTGGTGGCCACGGCCGTACCTTTCTGCCGCCTGGTAGCGCGCCGCGGTCCGTACGGCGCGCGGTGTCGCGGTACGGCGGGGGCACGCCGAAGGCCGTCCTCTCGCACGGACCGCGGCGTGTGGTCGGCCGGGCGGCCGTGCCGGCCCTGCATCAGGCGGGGTCGAAACTCCGGTAGCTCCGAAAGTCGGACAAACGTACGGCCTCAGGGTAGCCGATCACCCGCAGACCCGGTCGCGTCCCGCTCGTGCCCCCTGCCCGTGTCCCCGTCTCCGCCCCCGTCCCACCCACCCGCCCGACCGGCCCGCCCCGCCCTGACTTCGTCCCCGTTCCCGCCCTGCCGAAGCCCTGTCTCAGCCCTGCCGCAGCGCCGAACTGCCCGCCGTCCCCAGCCAGCCCGCCAGCTTGCCGCCCCGGCCCACGGCCATCAGCCGCCGCTCGGTGGCGTCCCGCACCGCGTCGGTGGCGACCACCAGCAGTTCGTCGCCGTGCCGCAGGACGGTCGAGGGCGAGGGCACGAAACTGCTGCCCTCGCGCACGACCAGGGTGACCGCCGCGCCCTTCGGCAGCCGCAGCTCGGCCACCTCCACGCCCTGCATGCGCGAGCCGTCGGGGATGGAGACCGCGATCAGGTGCCCGCGCAGCCGCTCCAGCGGGGCCGACTCGATGTCCAGGTCCTGGGTGCCGCCGGCCTTGTCCAGCCCGAGCCTGCGGGCGACCCAGGGCAGGGTCGGCCCCTGGAGCAGGGTGAAGACCACGACCAGCACGAAGACGATGTTGAAGATCCGCCGGCTGCCCTCCACCTGGTCGACCATGGGGATCGTCGCCAGGATGATCGGCACCGCGCCGCGCAGCCCCGCCCACGACATCAGCGTCTGCTCCCGCCAGGGGAGCCGGAAGGGCAGGGTGCACAGCACCACGGACACCGGCCGCGCCACCAGCGTCAGCACCAGTCCGACCGCCAGCGCCGCCCAGAAGTCGCGCAGCAGCTCCGAGGGGGTCGCCAGCAGACCGAGCAGCACGAACAGGCCGATCTGCGCGATCCACGCCATGCCGTCGGCGAACCCCCGGGTGGCCGGGCGGTGCGGCAGCCTGGAGTTGCCGAGGACGACCGCGCTGACGTAGACCGCCAGGAACCCGCTGCCCTGCGCCAGTGCGCCCCCGGCGTACGCCAGCACGCACAGCGCCATCACCGCGATCGGGTACAGGCCGGAGGCGGGCAGCGCGACCTGCCGCAGGCCGTACTCGCCCAGCTTGCCGACGGCCAGTCCCACCGCGAGTCCGATGGCCAGCTGCAGCGCGATCTGCCCGACCAGGACGTACCAAGACTCCATCGGGCCGGCCGAGGCGAAGGCGACGACCAGGATCACCACCGGCGCGTCGTTGAACCCGGACTCCGCCTCCAGCATCCCCGTCAGGCGTGGCGGAAGCGGCACCTTGCGCAGCACGGAGAAGACCGCCGCGGCGTCCGTCGAGGAGACGACCGCCCCCATGATCAGCGCCGGCCGCCAGTCCAGCCCCACCAGGTAGTGGGCCCCCGCGGCGGTGACGCCCACGCTGACCGCGACACCCGCGGTCGCCAGTACGGCCGCGGCGGGCATCGCCGGGCGGATCTGCCGCCACTTGGTGCCCAGACCGCCCTCGGCCAGGATCACCACGAGCGCCGCGTAGCCCAGCACCTGGGTCAGTTCGGCGTTGTCGAACTCGACCCCGAGTCCGTCCTGCCCGATGACGAGTCCGATGCCGAGGTAGATCAGGAGGCTGGGCAGCCCCGTGCGGGAGGAGAGCCGGACGGCCGCGACGGCGACGAGCAGCACGAGCGCGGAGACCAGCATGAGTTCGTTGAGGCGGTCGACAGTCAGAAGCCGATCCTTCCGTGGGCATGCGGAGACGGCGGCCGGGACCCGGCCGCCGGGAAGTCATTTCATTGCCTAACAATTTACCATCGCTTGAATCTTCGGCTCCCGATGCGCAGACTCCCTGCCGACCGGTGACCCGGCTCGTCCTATGGTTGCTCCAGCACCTCTGGTCCCACCCTGCCCTCGAAGGACAGCGATGCCCGCCAAGAAGACCCCGCGACGCGCCCGCCTTCTCGTGATCGCAGTCGTGCTGCTGCTCGTGGCGGGCGTCGGCTACGGCGCCTACTGGAGCGTCGACACCGTCCGCGCGTCCTTCCCCCGGACGACCGGCTCGGTACAGCTCGACGGCCTCTCCGCCCCGGTCACCGTCAAACGCGACGAGCACGGCATACCCCAGCTCTACGCCGACAGCGCCGAGGACCTCTTCCGCGCCCAGGGCTACGTCCACGCCCAGGACCGCTTCTGGGAGATGGACGTACGGCGGCACCTGACGGCCGGCCGGCTGTCGGAGATGTTCGGCGAGAGCCAGGTCGAGACCGACGCCTTCCTGCGCACCCTGGGCTGGCGGAAGGTGGCGCAGGAGGAGTACGACACCAAGCTGTCGGAGACGACCAAGAAGTACCTGCTGGCCTACGCCGAGGGCGTCAACGCCTACCTGGGCGGCCGCAGCGGCGCCGAGCTCTCCCTGGAGTACGCGGCCCTCGGCTTCGTCAGCGACTACAAGCCGCACAAGTGGTCGCCGGTGGACTCCGTCGCCTGGCTCAAGGCCATGGCCTGGGACCTGCGCGGCAACATGCAGGACGAGATAGACCGTGCCCTGCTCTCCAGCCGCCTGACGAACAAGCAGATCGAGGCGCTCTACCCGGACTACCCCTACGACCGGAACAAGCCGATCGTCCGGGACGGCGCCGTCAGCGCCCTCGACGGCGCCTACGACCCGAAGGGCACCGCTCCGCAGGACGGGGGCGCCGCGCAGAACGGCGCCACGGACCCGGGCACCGCGGCTCCGGGCACAGCGGACCCGGGCACAGCCGTCCCCGGCGGGGCCGCCTCCCCCGACGGCGCCGCCCAGGACGCCCCGGCGGACCAGACCGGTCAGGGCGCGCGGACCCAGCTCGCGGCCCTGGCCGCCTCCCTCGACTCCATCCCCGCCCTCCTCGGCCCCAGCGGCGACGGCATCGGCTCCAACTCCTGGGTCGTCTCCGGCGAGTACACGACCACCGGCAAGCCGCTGCTCGCCAACGACCCGCACCTGGCCCCGCAGCTCCCCTCCCTCTGGTACCAGATGGGCCTGCACTGCAACTCGGTCGGCGAGGCCTGCCCCTTCGACGTCGCGGGCTTCACCTTCTCCGGCATGCCCGGCGTGATAATCGGCCACAACCAGGACATCTCCTGGGGCTTCACCAACCTCGGCGCCGACGTCACCGACCTGTACCTGGAGAAGATCGAGAACGGGACGTACCTCTACGACGGCAAGAAGGTCCCGTACGACACCCGCGAGGAGGTCATCAAGGTCGCGGGCGGCGAGGACCGCAGGATCACCGTCCGCTCCACCCGCCACGGCCCCCTCGTCTCCGACCGCAGCGGCGAGCTGGCCGGCGTCGGCGACCACGCCCCCGTCGGCGACGTCGCCCCCGACCGCGGCAAGGGCTACGCCGTCGCGCTGCGCTGGACGGCGCTGGAGCCCTCCAGGACGATGGACGCGGTCTTCGAGCTGAACGCCGCCGGCGACTTCGAAGGGTTCCGCAAGGCGGCCCGGAAGTTCGCCGTCCCCTCCCAGAACCTGGTCTACGCCGACACCGAGGGCAACATCGGCTACCAGGCGCCCGGCCGCATCCCGGTCCGCGCCGAGGGCCACGACGGCCGCTACCCGGCACCCGGCTGGGACTCGGACTACGAGTGGGAGAGCTACATACCGCAGGAGGCCCTGCCCTGGGAGTACAACCCGGAGCGCGGCTACATCGTCACCGCCAACCAGGCCGTGATCGACGCGGAGAAGTACCCCTACCCGCTCACCGAGGACTGGGGCTACGGCGCGCGCAGCCAGCGGATCGACGACCTCATCCAGTCCAAGATCAAGGACGGCGGCAAGGTCTCCACGGACGACATGCGCACCATGCAGCTGGACAACAGCAGCGAGATAGCCAAGATCCTGGTGCCCTACCTGCTGAAGATCGACGTCAAGGACCCCTACGTCCGCCAGGCGCAGGAACTGCTGGAGGGCTGGGACTACACCCAGGACGCCGACTCCGCGCCCGCCGCCTACTTCAACGGCGTGTGGCGCAACCTCCTCAAGCTCGGCTTCGGCAACAAGCTCCCCAAGGAGGTCCGCGTCGAGGGCGAGTGCCTGCGGGTCCGCCCGGCCGACGAGTCCGGCCCCATCGAGGACCTGAGCGGCAACCCGCGCACCGTCCGCGAGTGCGGCACCCGCGCCCCGGAGTCCGCGCAGCCCGACGGCGGCGACCGCTGGTACGAGGTCGTGCGCACGCTGCTGGACGAGCCCGACAGCGGCTGGTGGACCCCCGGCAGCCGCTTCGAGGAGGGCGAGGGCGACCGCGACGCGCTGCTGGCCCGCGCCATGAAGGACGCCCGCTGGGAGCTGACCACCAAGCTCGGCAAGGACATCGAGACCTGGAGCTGGGGCCGTCTGCACCGGCTGATGCTCCAGAACCAGACCCTGGGCACCGAGGGCCCCGGCTTCGTCCAGCACCTGCTCAACCGAGGCCCCTGGGACCTCGGCGGCGGCGAGGCGGCCGTCAACGCCACCGGCTGGAACGCGGCGGGCGGCTACGAGGTGGTCTGGGTGCCGTCGATGCGGATGGTGGTCAACCTGGCCGACCTCGACGAGTCGAGCTGGATCAACCTCGCCGGCGCCTCCGGTCACGCCTACCACGCCAACTACGTGGACCAGACGGACATCTGGGCCGAGGGCGGGCAGCTGGACTGGGCGTTCAGCCCGGACGCCGTCGAGGACGCCACCGAGGACACCATGGCCCTCACCCCGTGACGCCCTCGCCCGTGGCCCCGTGACGCAGTGAACCCGTGACGCCGCGAGCCCCGCGCCCGCCGGTCTCACGCCGTGAAGCGGTGCACCCCCTCGGGGGTCACCGCGGCGTGCACCGGACGGTCGTGGGGCTCCGCCGGCACCCGGCGCAGGTACTCGCCCGAGTGCAGCAGCACCACCAGCGCGGGGGCGGCCCCGGACGCCTCGATCCGGGCCAGCACCCGGTCGTAGCTGCCCCCGCCGCGCCCCAGGCGCATCCCGCGCCGGTCCACCGCCAGGCCCGGCAGCAGCACGACCTCGGCCCCCGTCACGGCCTGCGGCCCGAGCCGCGGACCGGTGGGCTCCAGCAGCCCCCGGCGGGCGGGGGAGAGGAACTCGGCGCCCTCGTACGCGGCCCAGTCCAGGTCGTCGTCCGGCAGCAGCACCGGAAGCAGCACGCGTACGCCGCGCCAGTGCAGTTCGTCCACCAGCGCGCGGGTGTCGGGCTCGCGCCCCACCGAGACGTACGCGGCGACGGTGCGCGCCCCGGTCAGTTCGGGCAGTTCCAGGGCGTGCCGGGCGAGCGCGCCGGCGACCCGGTGGACGCCGTCCTCCGGCAGATGGGCCCGCGCCGCCAGGAGGGCGCGCCGCAGCGCACGCTTCTCGCCGGCCACCGTCTCCGCCGCCGTTCCCGGCACCGTCTCCGCCGCCGCCCGCGTACCCCGGTGTGCTCCGGTGGTTCCGTCGTCCTTCACGCCGTGTTCATCTCCCCGGCTCGATTACGCCAGTCCCTCGCCATGGCAGGCGCATTATCATCCTGATGGCGCGCCGGCGCGGCCCCGAGCGCCGGGACGAATCCCCGCGAACCGCAACGGACCACTCAGACGTGCGTGTTACGTCACAAACCAACGGCTATGGTGCAGACATGACTACCTCGCGTACACGGCGGATCACCAAGGCCGTCATCCCGGCCGCCGGGCTCGGCACCCGCTTCCTTCCGGCGACGAAGGCCACCCCGAAGGAGATGCTGCCGGTCGTCGACAAGCCCGCGATCCAGTACGTGGTGGAGGAGGCCGTCACCGCCGGCCTCCCCGACGTCCTGATGGTCACCGGCCGCAACAAGCGCCCGCTGGAGGACCACTTCGACCGCAACTACGAGCTGGAGGAGGTGCTGCGCAGCAAGGGCGACGCGACCAAGCTCACCCGCGTCCAGGAGTCCACCGACCTGGCCACCATCCACTACGTGCGCCAGGGCGACCCCAGGGGCCTGGGCCACGCGGTGCTGTGCGCCGCCCCGCACGTCGGCGACCAGCCCTTCGCCGTCCTCCTCGGCGACGACCTCATCGACGCGCGCGACCCGCTGCTGTCGAGGATGATCGAGGTCCAGGAGACCTACGGCGGCAGTGTCGTGGCGCTGCTGGAGGTCGACCCGGACAGCATCCACCTCTACGGCTGCGCCGTCGCCGAGCCCACCGGCGACGACGACGTCGTGCGCGTGTCGGACCTGGTGGAGAAGCCCTCCCGCGAGGACGCCCCCAGCAACCTGGCCGTCATCGGCCGCTACGTCCTGGACCCGGCCGTCTTCGAGGTGCTGCGCAAGACCGAGCCCGGCCGCGGCGGCGAGATCCAGCTCACCGACGCCCTCCAGGCCCTCGCCGCCGACCCGTCCGTCGGCGGCCCGGTCCACGGTGTGGTATTCAAGGGCCGCCGCTACGACACCGGCGACCGCGGGGACTACCTCCGCGCCATCGTCAGGCTGGCGAGCGAGCGCGAGGACCTGGGCCCGGACTTCCGCGCCTGGCTGCGAGACTTCGTCAAAGAGGAGCTGTAGGCACTTGAGCCGTACCTGGTCCGTCGACGAGCACCTGGCCGACGTCCTGCGGTCGGTGGGCCCGCTGGAGCCCATCGAGCTGCACCTGCTCGACGCCCAGGGCTGCGTGCTCACCGAGGACGTCCTGGTGCCCGTCTCCCTGCCGCCCTTCGACAACAGCTCCATGGACGGCTACGCGGTGCGCGTCGCCGACGTGGAGAAGGCGAGCGGGGACGACCCGGCGGTGCTGGAGGTCGTCGGCGACGTCGCGGCGGGCGCCGGCCGGCTGCCCGAGGTCGGCCCCGGCCAGGCCGCCCGCGTGATGACCGGAGCGCCGCTGCCGCCCGGCGCCGAGGCCGTCGTCCCCGTGGAGTGGACCGACGGCGGTGCCGGCGGCGG
>NZ_JBKJFM010000249.1:0-4863 GCF_046614825.1 Streptomyces nanhaiensis | reverse complement strand
CGGCGTTGCCGCGCTGCATGCGCAGCGACACCCAGCGGTCGGCGGGCCGCACCGGATGCGTGGTCAGCCGGCCGCCGCGCCGGATGCGCCAGCCGTCGTCCAGCACCCGCAGCGCCAGGTCGGCGTCCTCGCGGAAGGCGCGCGGGAAGCGCTCGTCGAAGCCGCCGACCGCCTTGAGCGCCTCGGTGCGGTAGGCCATGTCGGCCGTCGCCCACTGGGCGCGGGCCAGTCCGGCGGTGCCGCGCTCCCAGTCGGTGGCCCGCCGCCCGGTGGGCAGCGGCACGTCCAGCACGCCCTGCACCCCGGCGACGGTGGGGTCGGCCTCGCCCAGGTCGCGGGCCAGGGCCTCGCGCCAGCGGGCGCCGACGCGTACGTCGTCGTCGAGGAAGGCCACCCAGGGGGCGGTGACCAGCCGCCAGCCGATGTTGCGGGCGCCGGCCGGCCCCCGGCCGCCGGTCTGCGCCACGACGGCGCGCTCGCGCAGCGGCCCCAGTGCGTGCAGCGGCAGGTCCTGGCGGAGCGGCTCGGGCTGCGGCCGGTCGTCCACGATCACGACCTCGCGCGGCTCGGGACCGGCCGACCGGCCCAGCGCCGCCAGGCAGTCGGCCAGGCAGGGCCGCCCGACGGTGGGTATGACCACCGAGTAGTCGGCGGCGGCCCGGTGCGGGGCGCTCACGCGAAGAACCTTCCGCGGCGGACCGCGAACGGCCCGATGGCCAGCAGGTCCACGGGGGAGGAGCCGAAGCACTCCAGCGCGTCGCGCGGGGAGTCCACCATCGGGCGTCCGGCGGTGTTGAGGCTGGTGTTGACCACCACCGGCAGCCCGGTGCGGCGCTCGAATGCGTCCAGCATCCGCGCCACCAGCGGCTCGTCGCCGGGGTTCACCGTCTGGATGCGGGCGGTGCCGTCCACGTGCACCACCGCGGGGATGCGGTCGCGCCACTCGCGGGCCACGTCGTGCACGAACAGCATGTACGGGCTCGGCAGGGGCCCGTCGAAGATCTCCGCGGCGCGCCCCTCGGCGACCATGGGGGCCACCGGGCGGAACTCCTCGCGGCCCTTCACCCGGTTGAGCCGGTCCAGGTTCTCCGCCCGGCCCGGGTGGGCCAGCAGCGAGCGGTGGCCCAGCGCGCGCGGGCCGTACTCGGCGCGGCCCTGGAACCAGGCCACGATGCCGTCGGCGGCGAGTGCCCCGGCGACCTCCTCGGCGATGTCGGCGGGCCGCTCGTAGGGGACGGCCGCCTCCTTCAGGAAGTCCTCGATCTCCTCGTCCGACCAGCCCCGGCCCAGGTCCGCGCCGGGCATCGGCAGCGGGGACTCGTCGTGCGCGGCGGCCAGGTGCAGGGCCGCGCCCAGCGCGGTGCCCGCGTCACCGGCCGCGGGCTGCACCCACACCCGCTCGAAGGGGCCCTCGGCGGCGAGACGGGAGTTGGCCACGCAGTTCAGCGCCACCCCGCCGGCCAGGGTCAGCTCCCGGCCGCCGCCCTCGGCGTGCAGCCAGCTCGCCAGGTCCAGCAGCGTCTCCTCCAGCACGGCCTGGGCGCTGGCGGCCAGATCGGCGTGGTCCTGGTTCCACTCGGCGCCCGCCCGCCGTGCGGGGGCCAGCGCCGCCCACTCCACCCCGTGGGCGGCGAAGCCGCCCCTGCCGTCGCTGTGCACCCACTGGCGCAGCTGGGGCAGGAAGCGCGGCTTGCCGTAGGAGGCCAGCGCCATGACCTTGTACTCGTCGCTGGAGCGCAGGAAGCCCAGGTGCTCGGTCAGCTCCTCGTAGACCAGGCCGAGCGAGTGCGGCAGCTTCTGTGTGGCCAGCACCTCCAGCCGGTCGCCGTGGTAGCGGCCGGACAGGTGGGAGGCGCACTCGCCGCGCCCGTCGAGGACCAGGACCGCGCTGTCGCGGTGCGGCCCGGCGATCCCGGCGGACGCGGCGTGCGCCATGTGGTGCGGCACGAAGCGGACGATGGAGGGGTCCAGGCCCGGCAGCGCCTCGGCAAGGAAGGACGGGGCGCGGCGGGCGTACTCCTGGCGCAGGTGGTCCCAGGGGTCCTTCAGGCCCAGCGACTCGGCGGGAGCCGCCAGGCCGGGGTCGAAGGAGTAGGCGACCGCGTCCAGGTCGGCGGGGGTGAGACCGGCCCGCCTCAGGCACCAGGCCGCCGACCGCTCGGGCATCTCCCAGGCGGAGAACGGCACCGGCCGCTTGCCGTGCTTGCGCCGGCTGAACCGCTCCTCCTCCGCCGCCGCGACGGTGCGGCCGTCGATCACCAGTGCCGCCGCCGGGTCGTGGAAGACGGCGTTGATGCCGAGGATGCGCATGAGGGGTGCCTCCGTGCTGTCGGTCCCGATGGCGTCCAGGTGCCCCTGGGGATGCTGTGGCGTCCGTGGTTACCGGCGGCAGCGACGTCAAACGCCGCAGGTCGACTCTTTGCGGGGGAACTGACTCCAACGGGTGACGGAAGCGTGCCCGGGCGGGGACCGGGAAAGAACCGGCCGCCGCCCGGGCCGGGAGGGCGGACGGCGGCCGGTCCCGGCTCAGGCGGCGGCCCGGGCGGCGAACCAGTCGATGGTCCGCTCCAGCCCCTCCTGCCAGCCCACACGCGGCGCCCAGCCCAGCTTCTCCCTGGCCAGGGAGGTGTCCGGGCAGCGCCGGGCGGGATCGTCGCCGGGCCGCTCGACGAAGGTGATCGGCGAGGCGGAACCGGTGAGCTTGACGATCCGGCGGGCGATGTCCAGGACGGTGGTCTCCTCCTCGCCGCCGATGTTGACCGGCCCCGGCAGGTCGCTCGCGGCGAGTGCGACGATGCCCGCCACGGTGTCGTCGACGTAGCACAGGGAACGGGTCTGGCCGCCGTCCCCGGCCACCGTCAGGGGCTCGCCCGCCAGGGCCTGCCGGACGAAGGTCGGCACGGCGCGGCCGTCCCCGGCGCGCATCCGGGGTCCGTAGGAGTTGAAGATCCGCACGATCGCGGTGTCCGTGCCGCGCGCCCGGCGGTGGGCGGTGACCAGCGCCTCGGCGTACCGTTTGGCCTCGTCGTAGACGCTGCGCGGGCCGACGGGGTTGACGTGTCCCCAGTAGTCCTCGCGCTGCGGGTGCTCCCGGGGGTCGCCGTAGACCTCGGAGGTGGAGGCCAGCACCATCCGCGCACCGTCGCGCTCGGCCAGCTCCAGGGCGTTGCGGGTGCCGCTGCTGCCCGTCTCCAGGGTCTCCAGCGGCAGCCGCAGATAGTCCGCGGGCGAGGCCGGGCAGGCCAGGTGGAAGACCAGGCCGAAGGGGCCGCCGGGCAGGTCCTCCAGGGCGCCCGGCGCGCAGGCGTCGCGCCGCACGAAGGCGAAGCCGTCCCGGCCGAGCAGGTGCGCGAGGTTGCTCTCGGACCCCGAGAGCAGGTTGTCCACGGCCGTCACCGCCACGCCGTCGTCCAGCAGGCGTTCGCACAGGTGCGAACCCACGAACCCGGCGCCGCCGGTCACCACGGCCCGCCGCCGGTCACGTTCACCCATCATCGGCACTCTTCCTCTCGTTCCCCGCTTTTGTTGCCCGGAGCTGGTGTAAGGGGACGGCCTGCTGCGCACTCGGAGACCATGAGCGAAACGCATCCGGACCCGGACCCCCGGCGGTCGCCCGGTCTCGAGAACGGCGGCGGGGTGCCGCCGGGCGAGACGCCGCCCGGCGAGAGCAGCACGCCCGCGGGCGCCCCGGACCAGAACGCCAACACGCCCAGCGGCTGGGGTCCGGTGCCACTGGCCCTGCTGCTGGTCCTGGCCGTGCTCGTCGCGGGGTTCTTCATCGCCTACGCAGTGGCGCTGTGACCCCGAGTCCCCGTAAGGCGACACCGAAAACACCCGGAGCGCCCGAAGCGACCGGAACAGCCGGAGCACCCGAGGCATTCGGACCACCCGAACCACCCGAACCACCCGGAACGGCCGGAACGGCCGGGGCGGCGGGAGGGCCCAGGGCGCTGCTCACCGGCTGGTTCACCTTCCTGCACGGTGAGGCCACGGCCGGCGACGTGCTGGCGCTGGAGCGCGTACGGGAGGTGCTGGACCGCTCCGGCATACCCCACGACACCGCCTGGAGCCCGGGCTTCCGGCCGGACGGGCCGCACCTGGAGGACGCGGACCCGGCGCGGTACACCCATGTGGTCTTCGTCTGCGGCCCGCTGCACGGACCCCAGGTCGCAGAGCTCCACGAGCGCTATCCGGACTGCGTGCGCGTCGCCGTGGGCGTGTCGGTCATCGACCCCGGCGACCCCGCCGTACGCGGCTTCCACCACGTGCTGCCGCGCGACGCCGAGGGGGTGCGGCCCACCGCCGACCTGGCCGCCGCCGCTCCCGCGGCGCCCGCCGCCCCGGTGGCCGGCGTGATCCTCACCCGCGGGCAGGGGGAGTACGGGGGCCGCCGCCGCCACGAGGAGGTCGCCGACCGGGTCACCGGGTGGCTGGCGCGGACCGACTGCGCCCGGGTGGAGCTGGACACCCGCCTGGCGGACGGCGACTGGCGGCTGTGCGGCACCCCCGCACAGCTCCAGTCCGTCCTGGCCCGGCTCGACGTCGTGGTGACCGACCGGCTGCACGGCCTGGTGCTCGCCCTGCGCGCCGGGGTCCCGGTCCTGGCCGTCGACCCGGTGGCCGGCGGCGCGAAGGTGACCGCCCAGGCGCGGGTGCACCGGTGGCCGGCCCTGGTCCCGGCCGAGCGGCTCACCCGCGAGGAGCTGGACCGCTGGTGGCGGTGGTGCCTGGCCGAGGGCCGGGCCGCGGCCGGGCGCCGGCGGCACGCCTTCCGCCACGCCTCCGACCGGGACCAGGGCGGCGCACTGGCGATGCTGCTGCGGCCGGGGACCGGCATCGGCCCCGGGACGTACGGTGCCGGTG
>NZ_JBKJFM010000248.1:0-4922 GCF_046614825.1 Streptomyces nanhaiensis | reverse complement strand
CCCACACGCGTACGGCCGCCGCACCCGCCGGGGCGCGGCGGCCGTACGCGGGCCGGACCCCGGCCGGGGTCCGGCCCGCGGTCAGCGCGGGGCGGGCGGGGGCACCAGGACGTTCTCGCCCGTGCGCCCGGCCAGGTGGTCCTCGACGTTGCGGGCGGTGGCCTGGACGATCTGCCCCACCGCGTCATGGGTGAAGTACGCCTGGTGGGAGCTGACCAGGACGTTGCGGAAGGTCATCAGCCGGGCGAGGGTGTCGTCGGTCATCACGTCCAGCGAGCGGTCGAAGAAGAAGACCCCGGCCTCCTCCTCGTACACGTCCAGCCCCACCCCGTCCAGGCGGCCCTCGCGCAGGGTCTCCACCAGGGCGTGGGTGTCCATCAGACCGCCCCGGCTGGTGTTGATCAGGATCGCGTCGTCCTTCATCCTGCGCAGGGCGTCGCCGTCGACCACGTGGTAGGTGTCGGGCAGCAGCGGCAGGTGAAGGCTGATCAGGTCGGACTCGGTGAACAGCCGGTCGCGGTCGACGTACTCCATGCCCAGGGCCAGGCACTCGGGGTTCTCCGCGACGTCGGAGCCGAGCAGGCGCATGCCGAAGCCCGCGGCGATGCGGGCGAAGGCCGCGCCGATCTTCCCGGTGCCCAGGATTCCGGCGGTGCGCCCGTGGAAGTCCCGCCCCATCAGGCCGTTGAGCCGGAAGTCGAAGTCGCGGGTGCGGGTCACGGCGCGGGGCACCCGGCGGTTGACCGCCAGGGCCAGGGCCCAGGCGAACTCGGCCACCGAGTGGGGGGAGTAGTGCGACACGCGCGCCACCGACAGGCCCAGCTTCCGGGCGGCGTCCAGATCGATGTTGTTGTAGCCGGTGGCGCGCTGGGTGACCAGCCTGGTGCCGCCGTTCGCCAGGACGGTCAGGACCTCCTCGTCCAGCACGTCGTTGACGTTGCTGCACACCACCGCGCATCCGGCGGCCGTCGCGGCGGTGTCCCGGTCCAGGACCAGGTCCAGGCAGCGCAGGCGGTGCCGCCCGTCGAACGCCTTCTCCAGCAGGGGCCGTTCGTCGGCGACGACTCCGTAGGCGACGACGTCCACCGCCTCCCTGGACCTTCCGGCCGTGCCCTCCACCGTCTGCTCCACCGCTTCCTCCCTCGTCCTGCGCCGTCCTGGGCGCACGTGCGCGTGTACGTGCCCGGCCGGCCGTGCGGGGCCGGCGGGGCGCGGGATGCCGCACCCCGTGGAACACGTTGCCCGCAAGCCTTCCCCGGACGCCTCCCTCCGGCCCAGGGCCGAACGGGCCACCCGCTCCCCTCCCCGGGGGACGGTGGTCAGCCGAAGCAGGCCTCCCAGGTCTCGGGGCCGACGACGCCGTCGACCGCCAGGCCGTGCCGCGCCTGGAACCGCTCGCACACCTCCTTGGACCGGGCGTCGTACCGCCCGTCCGTGCCGGGTGACCAGCCGCGCTCGCGCATCCGCCGCTGCCACAGCCCCACGGCCGGGTGCTCGGTGGCCGGCGGATGGCTGAGGTAGACGCCGGGCCAGGCGGGGGGACCGGAGGCGGGTTCCAGCGAGCCGTCGCGCACATAGGAGGAGAGCCTGCCCGGGCAGGACGTCGGCAGGTGGTCGCCGTGCCGGTTGATCCCGCGGCCCGCGCCGCCGATGTCGCGCAGGTTGGCGATCGACCAGCGGAAGGCGTCCAGGAGCTGCTCGGTGACGGGGTCGTAGTCGGAGGAGGAGCCGCCGGTGAGCGCGCACACCGCGTACCAGTTCCGGTTGCCGGAGTCGGTGCCGTTGGCGGCGGTCCGCACCCAGGGCCCCCGGCCCTCGAAGACACGGCCGTGGACGCACACCAGATAGGTGTAGGCGATGTCGGCCCAGCCGTTTCCGTCCATGTGGTGCCTCTGGATGCCGCGCACCTGGCCGGCGCACTCGCCGTGGTCGGAGCGGGCGGTACGGGCGCCGCCGACGTGGTGGACGGTGGTGCCGCCGTTCCCCGGCGCGATGTCGGACGGCCGGTTGGTGGGGGCGCGGGCGCCCCATTCCGAGCGGGGGACGAAGACGGCCATCAGGCGTCCACCCCCTCCCGGCAGCACTCCACACCGGCGTTGAGGGGCTCACCGGGGGCGTCGTCGTCGGCGTCCTCGGGGTAGAGGGCGGCCGGGTGGTAGGGGTGGGTGACCGCCGGGAGCCGGTACTCGCCGGCCGCGGCGCCGGCGCCGAGGACACCCAGGGGCGGAAGCGCCGCCGCGCCGGCCGCGGCCGCCGCGGCGGCACCGGTCAGCCCCAGGAAGCCGCGCCGGGTCGTAGGGGAGGACGGGGCTGAGGACGGGCCTGAGGAGGGGTCGGGAGACGGTCTGGGGGACAGTGTGGAGGACAAGGGGCTCTCCTGCCGCCGAGGGGGTGGGAGGGGGGACGGGGACGGGGGCCCGTCCGCCTGAGTGCGCACATGGGCCTACCCCCCGGCGTCCGGTGCAGGCTCGGCCGTACCGGTGAACATCACCGCCCCCAATACTGACCGACCAGACGGTATGCAACGGGCGGCAGGGCGTCTAAGCTCCTGCCGACCCCCACCGCCGGCAGCGGCGGACGGCAGTACACCGACACGGCGGCAAGGAGACCTCCATGGCCATCGACCCCACGGGAGCCGACCTCAAGCGGATGCTGGCCGAGGACCCCGGAGGCCCGGTCGTCATGCTCAACCTGCTGCGCTTCGCCCCGGACGGCCGGGCCTCGTACGCGCAGTACGCACGGCACCTGGCGGACCGCTTCCTGGAGCGCTACGGCGCCGAGGTGCTCTACGCCGGCGACGGTGCGACGGCCCTGGTCGCCGAGGACGGGCAGGAGTGGGACGCGGTGCTGCTCGTCCGCTACCCGAGCCGGGAGGCGTTCTGCCGCATGGTCGCAGACCCGGAGTACCAGCAGGTCACCGCGCTGCGCACCCGCGCGCTGACCGAGGCCGTGCTCCAGCCGACCGTCCCGTGGACATCCCGCGGCGGCTCCCCGTCCGAAGAGGCCTGACGAACCCAGGAGCCGCTCACGCGTTCCCCGGCGCGGCCCGGCCGGGACGTGGCACCGTGGCCGCCGTGACGAGGGACGTGACGACGAAGGACGAACTGCTGTCCGCGCTGGCGGGGTTGAGACGGGCCACCGTCGCGGGGCGGCGCGCACCGCACAAGCCGCTCCTGCTGCTGTGGCTGCTGGGCCGCTTCACGGCCACCGGCAGCACGGCGGCGGCCTACGGCGAGGCGGAGGAGCCGGTCGGCCGCATGATCGACGACTACGGTCCTCCCGCGCGGTCCGCCGACCGCGCCGCGATGCCGTTCGTGCACCTGGAGCGCACCCTGTGGGACCCGCGGGACGCCGACGGCCGGCCGATACCCCCCTCCGCCCCCGAGAGAGGCTCCTGGCTGCGCGCCCGGGGCGCGACCGGAAGGCTGCCCGCGCCCGTCGAACGCCTCCTGGCCGACCCCGGCACCCTGGCCGCCGCCGTCCGGCTCCTGCTGGACCTCCACTTCACACCCGCGCTCGAACCCGCCATCCGCGCCGACGCCGGGCTGGACCTGACGGCCCTGGAGGAGGCCGCGCTCACCCTCCGGGTGCGAAGGAGCCGCCCGCGCCGGGCCGACTTCGCCGAGCAGGTGCTGCACGCGTACGCCCGCGCCTGCGCGATGTGCGGCTACGACGGGGCGCTGGGCCGCAACCCGGTCGGGCTGGAGGCCGCCCATGTGCGGTGGCACAGCCAGGACGGTCCGGACGAGCCCTCCAACGGCCTGGCGCTGTGCGCTCTGCACCACGCGCTGTTCGACCTGGGGGCGCTCGGCCTCACCCCGGACCTGCGCATCCGCGTCTCCCCCCGCTACGCCGCCCGCAGCCGGGCGGGCCGGGCCGTCGGGGAACTCGACGGCGCCCCCCTGGCCAGGCCCCGCCCCGGGCGGCCGCCGCTGGACCCCGCCTTCGTGAAGTGGCACGACCGCCAGGTCTTCAAGCACGGCGGCCGCGCGGCGACCGCCTGAACCGGTGCGGACACCGGCGGGCGGAGCACGTGGCGGCGGCCGATGCGGACGCGGACGCGCATGCGCCGTCCGCGAACGGGTACGGCGTCCTCCTGCACAGGAGATCACGGGCGGTCGCAGACGACCGCAGACGTCACGGAGCCGAGGAGGCCGTCATGACCACTCCCGAGGAGAACCGGCCGAAGACCGAGAAGACCGACCAGGTCGTCTTCGACGAGCAGGGCCAGGAGTCCGCCCGCCGGGCCGAGGAGGCCAACAAGGACCGGGGGAACGTCGGTCGGCAGCTCGAGGACGCCATGAACGAGGCCGGTGTGGACCGCGAGGACCTCACCGGCGAGAAGGGCGAGGGCGGGCGGAGTTAGCCGTACCGCCACGCGGACCCGTACCGTACGGGGCACCGCACGCCCGCGGGGCGCGGCCGCCGGGCGGCCGCGCCCCGCGGGGCTGTCGTACGGGTGGGGCTCAGCCCTTGCCGAAGACCGCCTTGCTCACATCGTCCGGCCCGTCGAAACGGTCCTTCTTCAGGGACGAGAGCTCCTCGACGACCTCCTTCTTGGCGCCCTTCTCCTTGGCGTTCCTCACCAGGGACTCGCGGTCGGCGGGATAGTCCACGCCGCCCAGGGCCTTCTGCAGTTCGATCGGGTTGCTGATCTTCGCCATCGGTTGCCTCCTGCTCTACGGCCCGTACGGGCCGTGTGCCGTGCGGGCCGCCGAGGTACCCCGGCGTCCCGTACCGCATGCACGGCGGCCCGGCCTCCGCGGCCGACCGGGTGACCCGGTCGGCCGCGGAGCGTCAGGAGGAGGCGCCGCTCGCCGCGCCCGGCGCACGCCGTCCCCGCCCCCGGCGCCCCCGGTTCCCGCGGGAGGCGCCGGAGGCGCCGCGCCCCCAGCCGAGGAAGGCGATCCGGCGGTGGCCCA